>NZ_JAHZOF010000009.1:0-85014 GCF_019553625.1 Anoxybacillus sp. ST70 | reverse complement strand
TTGGGTGAAGCAATATCTGAATGTCCCGACCTTGTTTGGCACGACGGAAAATGCGGTATACAACCAACTGTTTGCGGCGTTCATCGCGTATGTGTTGCTGCGATGGCTGTATGATCAAACCAAAAAACAGACGAACGTCTCTCTTTCCTTCATTTCGTTCGTTCGCCGTTTTTTCTCTGGGCAGCTTCCTCTCGATTGGAAATCCGGGATGGCCGCTGCTTTGTTTGAGTATGCCCAAATTTATGGAAGGCGTATGTATAATTTTGGATAATCAACACTCATGAAAATTTATAATTGTAAAAAGAGTATTGACTTGTCCTACGGAAGTCGATATAATGTAAAACGTAATTACGAAACAGGGATTCCTGTTTTTTATTTTTGCATCTTATTCGACAAATTTCTACTTTTTCTGCATGTGGGTATAGTTTAGTGGTAAAACCTCAGCCACGAGCGGCACATCGTCGAGTAATCAGCGAGTTGCCTCGACGCATCCATCATCGTTGAATAAGCGAGTAGAGGAAGAGGCATAGTTGAGCGTGGGAAAAGTCATAGAGAAGAAGTAAGTTGCTATGCGGGTGTAGTTTAGTGGTAAAACCTCAGCCTTCCAAGCTGATGTCGTGGGTTCGATTCCCATCACCCGCTCCATACATACGGGGACAACGCAGTGTTTCGTTTCGAAGATGAACGGGGCATTGCGTTTTTTTATTTCGCTTGCCCCGCATACATTATTTAACGAGTTGTGCATGTGCTGTACCGCCGTGAATTTGGATAAACATCTCTTTCATCGCTTGTAGCATTTGTTCGCATTGTGTTTCTGTAAATGATGGGAGAAAGTACACGATTTGAATTGCATGTGTTGTTTGTTCCGTAACCATCGTTCGCTTTGAGTCGACAATGGGACTGCCGAATGCTCCTTTGGCATCTTTTGAGACAAGTTTTCGTTCAAAATTCGTTGTGCGATCATTGATGCCGATATATTCATCTGCTTGTGTACCGATCGTGATCACGATATCTCCTATGAGATGATCTCGGTCATAAATACCGATTGGTAGTTTATAATATAAGGAAAAAAAGTTATTGACATCAGCTGCTGAATGAATGGATGGAATAAATGTTTGTCTCTGCACGCGTCGAAGCAAACTTTCCGATGATGGACGGTATCGGCTCGGATCTGTGCCTATTTGTTTAAATACAGACCGCCATTCTTTCACTTCCGGCCATTCAGCTAACGGAGTTTGTTCCATATCAAAATATAACAGTTCTTGAAATTGACGAAGTTTCCCTTTTAACATGCTAGGAGATGGCCCGACGACGATGTGTTCATATGTAAGCACTCCAATTTTAAAATGAGAAACATGTTGTTTAATGTTGTCACAAATGGTTAACATATCGTTCACTCCTTTTTCTTTACATTGTAACATAAACAAAGTGGAAAGGAGGGATGGGAGATGGACGTTGAAGCACTAAAGGAAGAAACCATTCAATATAGCCGAACGATCGGCATTGATAAAATCGGTTTTGCAAGTGCTGATCCGTTTTTTGAGTTAAAAGAAAGGTTGCGTCAGCAGCAACAACTTGGCTATCAATCAGGATTTGAAGAACCTGATATTGAAAAGCGGACAACCCCATCTTTATTGCTTCCAGAAGCACGTTCTATTATCGCTATCGCCCTTGCATATCCGTCAAAATTAAAAAATGCTCCACAAAGTACAAAAAAAGAGCGTCGGGGAATTTTTTGTCGAGCATCTTGGGGACGAGATTATCACGTCATTTTGCGCGAGCGGCTGCAAAAATTAGAGCAATTTATTTTAGAACGCGTACCAGATGCAAAAGTGAAATCAATGGTTGATACAGGGGAATTGGCGGATCGGGCGGTAGCGGAAAGGGCAGGGATCGGATGGAGTGGAAAAAATTGCTCGATTATTACGCATGAATTTGGTTCGTATGTTTATTTAGGTGAAATGATCACGAATATCCCATTTCCTCCAGATACGCCAATTGAAGACGAATGTGGGACATGCACGCGCTGCATTGATGCTTGCCCGACAGGAGCGCTTGTACAAGGCGGACAGTTGAATGCCCAGCGGTGCATTGCCTTTTTAACGCAAACGAAAACGTTTATCCCTGATGAATTCCGCGATAAAATCGGAAACCGACTGTATGGATGTGATACGTGTCAACTTGTTTGTCCGAAAAATAAAGGAAAAGACTTTCACTTTCATCCGGAGATGGAACCGGATCCAGAGGTTGTGAAGCCTTTATTAAAACCGCTTCTTCATATGACCAATCGTCAGTTTAAAGAAACATTTGGACATATATCTGGCGCATGGCGTGGAAAAAAACCGATTCAACGAAATGCGATCATTGCATTAGCCCACTATAAAGATGAAAGTGCAATTGATGATTTATTCACGTTGCTTCGAGAAGATTCACGCCCAGTCATTCGCGGAACGGCCGCGTGGGCGCTTGGAAAAATCGGAAATCGTAAAGTTGTGCCGATGCTCCAACAAGCGAAACAACGAGAACAAGATGAAGACGTTATTCGCGAAATCGACAAAGCGTTAGCGATGCTTGAAAACGTGTAGTTGTTTTTCGTCCGTTTATGACATAACGTAATAAAAAACGAAAAAGTGGGGAACGGAATGAGAAAACAACTGCACGATCTCCTTTATGAACGCATTCGTCATTTTTTTGTCAGCGACGTGTCTGATGAAGAAATGGAACGAAAAAGAAAGTTGTTGGCGAAGCGGAATGCAAAGCTTGTGAAATGTGAAGGAAAAGGTACAATCATCGAAAAAAAGCACCTTGCTCCGTATACGTTTGTGCGTTATGTTGTTCATTTTCGTTTTTTCATTTGGCAAAGCGGATGGATGTATGTTGAGGAACAACAAGAGGTGCGCGAAGCGATATTTGAGAAACGTGAGCTTGTGAGCGATCAATTTGTTTTGCCGATCATTGAAACAGAACAAATAGAGAAAAGAAATGAACAAGACGATGGTGAACGCATCCGTTATACGTATGATCGACTAGCAGCAGTCCGGTATGCTGAAATATGGTGGAACGATTATAATCCAGCGTTTCATACATTTCCTGTTGATTGTACAAATTTTGTTTCACAATGTTTGCATGCGGGCGGCATTCCGATGATGGGCTATCCAAATAAAACAAAAGGATGGTGGACGCGCAAAAACGACTGGAGCTATACGTGGACGGTCGCACACGCGTTTCGTTGGTATTTAAGCGGATCGAAAACAGGCATTCAAGCTGTTGAAAAAAAATCACCGGAACAGTTGTCTGTTGGTGATGTCATTTGTTATGATTTTCAAGGGGACGGGCGATTTGATCATACGACGATCGTCGTCGCAAAAGATAAACAAGGGATGCCGCTGGTGAATGCCCATACGTCCAATAGTCGCATGCGTTATTGGTCGTATGAAGATTCCACAGCTTATACGCCGAATATTCAATATAAGTTTTTTCATATTATTGATCATATATAGGAGTGAAGAATGTGGCTTTACATGTTGTTTTATATCAACCAGAAATTCCAGCGAATACGGGCAATATTGCACGTACATGTGCAGCAACAGGAACGTCGTTACATTTAATTCGTCCACTCGGATTTTCAACAGATGACAAAATGTTGAAGCGTGCCGGATTAGATTATTGGGAATATGTAGATATTCACTATTACGATTCATTACAAGAGCTTTTTGATAAATATAAAGAAGGAGAATTTTTCTTTATTACAAAGTTTGGTCAAACATATTACACATCGTTTGACTATAGTGATCAAACGAAAGATTACTTTTTCGTTTTCGGTCGCGAGACGAGCGGCTTGCCAAAAGACTTAATCGAAAACAATATGGAACGTTGTTTACGCATTCCGATGAACGAATACGTTCGCTCACTCAATTTATCGAACACAGCGGCCATTCTCGTGTACGAGGCGTTAAGACAACAAAACTTTCCAAATGTATTTTAAGCGACTTTCGAATGAAAGTCGCTTAATTTTTTACTTCCGGCTTATCGTTATATCCTGCTGTAAAAATCGCAGCCAAGAAGGCGAAAATAACGCCAAGAACAAGAAGCGTTTTCATATGAAATCTCCTCCCTTATGAAGTGACAATAAAATGTCCACGCTTTCATTATAGCTTAATTGTACATTGAGATGAAAGTCATACTTTCACGAATGATTACGGACATCCTTGCATACATATGGTATTAATCATGACGCTAGACATCAAAGGTGGAGGAGGTCCGTGTATGGACATTTTGAAAAAAATACAAAAATATAGAGAAGAAGAACAAAAATTGAAGTGGGAAGGGACATTTGCGGAGTACTTGGAAATCGTAAAAGAAAAGCCGTGGGTAGCTCAGTCTGCTCATTCTCGCGTTTACAATATGATTAAAGATGCAGGGATAGAAGAAATAGATGGAAAGAAAAAATATAACTTTTTTAGCGGCCAATTGTTTGGACTTGAGGAAGCGCTAGAGCGGCTTGTAGAAGAATATTTTCATCCAGCTGCTAAACGTTTAGATGTTCGAAAGCGTATTTTGTTGTTAATGGGACCAGTAAGCGGCGGAAAATCGACGCTTGTGACGATGTTAAAGAGAGGGCTTGAGGCGTACTCATATACGGATCGTGGCGCTGTATATGCCATTAAAGGATGTCCGATGCACGAAGATCCGCTTCATTTAATCCCGCACCATTTGCGCGACGAGTTTTATAAAGAGTATGGTATTCGTATCGAAGGAAATTTGTCGCCATTAAATATGATGCGGCTTGAAAAAGAATATGGTGGTCGCATTGAAGATGTGATGGTCGAACGCATCTTTTTCTCAGAAGATAAGCGTGTTGGAATCGGGACGTTCAGCCCGTCAGATCCGAAGTCGCAAGACATTGCTGATTTAACAGGGAGCATTGATTTTTCTACGATTGCTCAATATGGGTCAGAATCGGATCCGCGCGCATATCGCTTTGATGGGGAGTTAAACAAAGCAAACCGCGGCATTATGGAATTTCAAGAAATGTTAAAGTGCGATGAAAAGTTTTTATGGCATTTGCTTTCTTTAACGCAAGAAGGAAACTTTAAGGCAGGACGTTTTGCGCTTATTAGTGCCGATGAATTAATCGTTGCGCATACGAATGAAACAGAGTATCGTTCATTTATTGCGAATAAAAAGAACGAGGCGCTTCATTCGCGCATTATCGTTATGCCAATTCCATATAACTTAAAAGTGTCAGAAGAAGAACGTATTTATGAAAAAATGATTCGTGAAAGCGATGTGGCCGATGTGCATATTGCCCCACATACGTTACGGGTAGCCGCGATGTTTACAATTTTAACGCGTTTGAAAGAGCCGAAACGTGGCGATATTGACCTTGTGAAAAAAATGCGCTTGTATGACGGCGAGCTTGTCGAAGGATTTAATGAAGTCGATGTAGAGGAATTGAAAAAAGAACATCCAGACGAAGGAATGAGCGGTATTGATCCACGCTATGTCATTAATCGCATTTCGTCTTGTATTATTCGAAAAGAAGTGCCGTCCATTAATGCGTTAGATGTATTACGAGCATTGAAGGAAGGATTAGAGCATCACCCGTCTATTTCAAAAGAAGATCGGGAACGTTATTTAAATTTCATTTCGATTGCACGAAAAGAATATGACGAAATTGCAAAGCGTGAAGTGCAAAAAGCGTTCGTTTACTCGTATGAAGAATCGGCGAAAACGTTGATGGACAATTATTTAGATAATGTGGAAGCATACTGCAATAAAGCAAAAATTCGCGATCCGCTAACGGGAGAAGAAATGAATCCAGATGAAAAGTTAATGCGATCGATTGAAGAGCAAATTGGCATTTCGGAAAATGCGAAAAAAGCGTTCCGTGAAGAAATTTTAATTCGTATTTCGGCATATGCGCGCAAAGGCCAGCGTTTTGATTATAATTCACACGAACGGTTGCGCGAAGCGATTCAGAAAAAGCTATTTGCCGATTTAAAAGACATCGTCAAAATTACGACATCAACAAAAACACCGGATGAACAACAACTAAAGAAAATTAATGAAGTTGTCGCTCGTTTAATTGACGAGTACGGTTATAATTCCACTTCGGCAAATGAGCTGCTTCGTTATGTCGGAAGTTTATTAAACAGATAAGCATGCCGCACTTGGCATGCTTTGTTTCATCATCTTAGAAAACAGGCTTGTCCAATGGAAAAGGATTCGAGCAATTTTCGAAATCATTTGTCAATTTTTTTCGATCGCTGCATAGGATAAAGTAACCAACCATTCATTCATTATTTTTCAAAGCCAACATAGTGTATGCGAGGAAACAGGAAAGTGTGCATCATTATTTTACATTGTAGGAGGGGAAAAAATGAGTAGAAACTTCATTGTGTCAAAGGAAGATTGGTCCCTCCATCGAAAAGGCCACGATGATCAAAAACGGCACGAAGAAAAGGTAAAAGAAGCGATTAAAAATAATCTTGGTGAATTAATTACAGAAGAAAGCATTATTATGTCTAATGGTCGCGATGTCATAAAAATACCGATTCGTTCGTTAGATGAATATAAAATTCGTTATAACTATGACAAAAATAAACATGTCGGCCAAGGCGATGGGGACAGTCAAGTTGGCGATGTGATTGCGCGCGACGGTTCTGGTGACGGTCAAAAAGGACCAGGCAAAGGGCAAGGAGCAGGTGATCTAGCTGGGCAAGACTATTACGAAGCGGAAGTGTCTTTAATGGAGCTAGAGGAAGCTTTGTTTAGTCAATTGGAGCTTCCGGATTTAAAGAAAAAGCAACACGCAGATCATGTTGTTCAACATATCGAATTTAATGATATTCGTCGAACGGGATTAATGGGGAATATTGATAAGAAAAAAACGATGATGGCTGCGTTTAAACGAAATGCATTAAGTGGTAATCCAAGCTTTTATCCAATTTATCCAGAAGATTTAAAATTTAAAACGTGGAATGAAGTCATTAAGCCAGATTCGAAAGCGGTTGTTATTGCGATGATGGATACGAGCGGATCGATGGGCGTATGGGAAAAGTATATGGCTAGAAGTTTCTTCTTTTGGATGACGAGATTTTTGCGCACGAAATATGAAACAGTCGATATTGTTTTTATCGCTCATCATACCGAGGCAAAAATCGTAACGGAAGAAGAATTTTTCACAAAAGGAGAAAGCGGTGGAACCATTTGTTCATCAGCGTATCGCAAAGCGCTAGAAGTGATTGAAACAAAATACTCACCGACAAAATATAATATTTATCCGTTCCATTTTTCCGATGGCGATAATTTAACATCTGATAACGCTCGCTGCGTTAAACTTGTGCAAGAGTTAATGAAAGTATCGAATATGTTTGGATATGGAGAAGTGAATCAGTACAATCGTACACCCTCTACACTTATGAGGGCGTATCAAAATATTAAAGACGAACGCTTTAGTTATTACATTTTAAAGCAAAAATCTGATGTGTTCCAGGCGTTGAAGCATTTCTTCTCGTCACAAAAAAAGGAGGCTGTTGCCTCGCGCTAGATTTTAGGATAAATTTGTATTATGAATTGATCTTTTTTCGTCCATTCTGGTTTCCGCAAGTATGTCGCTTTCTCAAGCACCGACTTGAGAAGGCGATTTTTCTTTTCGATGTCATCTGTTTGATGATACGCCTCCAGTACTTTTTTTACAGCAGGAACGTATTCGTTGATGTTCTTTTCTTTAAGCTGTTCTTTTTCAATTTCCTGTTTCAACTGCTCGATTTCCTCTTGTGTCTGTTTGATACGTGCTACGATATTTTGCTGTCGTTCTAGGAACACCTCGATTGTGTAAATTCCTCGCTCCAAGAAGTCGTGGAGGTTGTTTTTCTGCACATTCAGTTCTCTCAGTTCTTTTTCTTTTTTCTCAAGCGCTTTTTGTCTGAGTGGAATAACAGATTGTTTTTCCCTTTTCTCAAGCATTTGCTCCTGCACTTCGAACTGGTCAACGAATTCAGCGAGTGATTGCAATATGCGTTCTTCTACAAGAGGGAGCAAAGCGCCTTTCTGTACTCCTTTACATTTAGGGTTTGCACAACGAATGAGAGCATTAGGTCTATCTTTACGCGGCTGATACCACATTGTATAGCCACAAACCTCGCATTTAAGCAATCCAGCGAGAGGGTTGGATAATACCTTACTTTCGACCGTAGACGGTCGCCAACGCGCTGTATGGGCTTTATTCGCTGCTTCCCACAATTCTTTTGATACGAGCGGATCATGAGCATTTTCTTTCACATGCCAGCGTTCTGGTGGCATCTTTTTGCGTTTATACTTTCCGTTTTGTTTGACGTACTTCACCTTGCCCCAAATGATGTGTCCCATGTAGGCTTCGTTCTTTATGATTGCTGTGATGCTCGAAGGAGACCAAAATTCTCGTTTTTCATCAGGCGGCTTTACACCAAGTTTGTCCAACTCGGCAGCAATCGCTTGGCGACCATGTCCATCTCTCATCATCTCGAATATTTTCACGACTACCCATGCGGTTTCTTTATCAGGATACAGCTTGAGATTTTCGTCGCGAAGATAGCCATATGGCGGTTTTTTTGAAATAGATTTTCCTTCAGCTGCGGAAGCACGGCGACCGCGCTGCATGCGTTTGGTGATTGTTTTTAGTTCCTCGCGAGCAACAAGAGATTTAATTCCAAACACCAATTCCCATGTTTCTGATTCGGGATCATACACCTCTGTTGGTGTGATAATTTTTGTACCAGAGTAGCGGAATGCGCGGTCTAAAATCCCTTGATCGAGCATATCACCGCGGCCAAGACGGTCAATGTCCATGACCAGCACAGCATCGGCAACGCCCGATTCGACTTCCCGAAGCAACTTTTGAATTTCCGGTCGCTCAGCAATCGACTCCCCAGAAACGACTTCTTCAAAGATGTCGATGATGTTATGTCCTTCTTTTCGCACAACAGCAAGTAGGGTGTCACGATGGCGTTGTAGCGTGTCATATGATGCGCCTGTTTCGGCTGCCTTTTTCTCTTCCTCAATATCTTTGCGGCTTTTACGAAGATAAATAAAGACATCGAGGTTGGTTGGTCTGTACATAAAAATCACCTCTACACTATTGTAAAACCAACCGTACACATATACAAATACATCATGTATGTTATTGATAAACGAATATGCGATTTTGAATTTGTGTTAGACGTTCTTCGCATAACTTTGGTGTCACTTTAAACATGTGAGCCATTTGCTCGATTATGCATCGTTCATTCCAGTCGATGAAATCAAGCATATGATATGGAATGGCTGCGTATTTCGTGAAAAGCTTCGCATCACGTTCTTGCAGTTCTCGGAACGCCTCTGGCATCATGCTCTGCACGCCGACATGGCGGAGAATATGGCAAAGCTCATGAAAGAAAGCTTCGCGCTTCTCTTCTTCCGGCAATCGGGAATCGACAACGATGCAGCGGAATCGCCCAAAAACTTGATGTGTGGACGGAAACGGCTTTTCACGTAAGAAAATACTCATCCGTCGCGCTATGTATTCAATATCAATGTGTGAAGGATGGAAGATACCGAGACGTTGGTATAAGTTTGTTACCCAATCTTCGAGCGCTGTTGTGTAGTAATGACATAATTGCATAAAATCCCCTCCTTAGAGGAAATTATACGAACAAATGTTTGTTTTGACAAGAAAAAGAAAAAAGCCCTAAAAAGGCTTCTATACATAGGTTAGATAACATATAGTTCTTGTTGCTAGTTAACTGAAAGAGAAAGAAAATGGTTTGTTTTTTGTTTAAATTGAGCATATTATAAATATAAAGAGGTGATTCTGATGTTTGGAAAAAAATTGATTGATAAAATTTTTAAAGATGCAATCGAAACATCAAAAATCCTTGACAAAGAGTATGAAAATATGCGTATTGATAATGCTACACGTATTGCAGGAACCAAACAAGCGATTAATCAAAAATTAACGGAGTTCCAAGAGCAAAAAAAAGCAATGACAGCGGCTTTTCGTTTTATTCGTAATAAATAGCAATTGGTGTAGCGATATAGTCCCCATCTTTGAGTATTTGGAGAGCAACAAAAATGATATCAAACATCATATTCCCGATTCGAGTGAAGTCTTGTAATACTTCAAAATTCAAATTCTTTTCGTCGAAAACAGTTTCGCGTTCACCTATAACCCTAAAGAGAATTTTTGCTTTGCGTGTCGATTCTGACCTAAGTGATAGGGCCGTTGGAACTTCGCGTAACATTTCTTTTTCTATCAAATGGAATGTGTTTGCTGCTTTAATTATCGAATAGTTACCAAGGAATTTATTCGCATAGGCGCAGAACACTTGAACTTGTTTTAGAATGTTTCTTGGTGCAGATTGTGATTGGTACTGTGCAATAATTTGTTGAGCTTTAAGATACTCTGGGTTTTTAGGTTGTTTTCTTTGCTTTTTTAAAGTTGTTTCTGCTTGTTTGTATTCATCATCTGTTACATATACACCTAAGGCTTCCAATACATTATCGAAATCCACAATTCTTCCAAGAAATTCAAAGTCATAATATTTCCATTCGGTTTCCCATAAACAGATATCTCCCTCGGCAAGAGGGGAAGAGCTTGTTTTTAACTTTTGATTATCTTCTAAAAGCTGTAATAGTATGTCTAAAGCGTAATCATGGAATGCTTTATTTAATAGGTCTTTTTGACCTTCTAACAAAGTTCTTGAACCTCCAGTAATTTCATTTCCGTTTCTAGAAATATTGGCTCCAAAGCTCAAATTAATACTGGATAACAGACTACTCGTATCTGTTTGAAAAGTACCATTGAATCCAGCTACTTTTCCCCTTGTTGTTTGTGACGTTTCTGTATTGCTTTCTTGTGTTGTTTGTTCTAATGAATAATGCAATGTAACTCCTTTATCTAGTTGAGCTATTAAGGAATTCATAATTTCGGTGTTTAGATAGATGATCTCTTTCATATGTTCCTACTCCTGTCACATGTTTTAATATTACAACGACATTTAAGAAAAATGGATGTTGAAAGCATATCACCGTATCTCATGGTAAAGCAGATGTGATTCGGTCATAGCAAAAACATCTTAAATAACTACCTCATCCCAAAAGTCGCTTTCGTGCACTATAATAATTGGCATGCCTCTTTTCCTTAACTCAATCGCTTTTTCGACTTTTCTCCCATAACAAGCAAATGCCCAGCAAGGGTTTCCGTCGCCGCCGACAATCAGATAGTTTGTGTTTTTTGTGACGTTGTTGTTGAAGATTCCGCCCATGCTTTGAATGATTTTAGCGATTTCGCTGCGAGTTGCCCTGGTCGATGCACCGGTGAAAGAGAAAACTTTGTTTTCGAATATGATCTCTGGACAAACAGCGCATATGCCACTTATTGAATATTGACTTTGCAACGATTTTATTTCAAATTCATGGATGTTGTAGGAGGCTCTTGTGTCAACGAAATTTGCAAAGAAAGCTTTAAGTAAGTTTTTTTCATCCTCGCTGATAATTCCGTCTTGCTTCACGCTAACGAGCAGGCTATGGATCTCATCAAAAGGGTACGTTCCTCTCAAGAAGTCATGGTCATCGATCCAACTGGACAGTTGTTCAATTTCTATGTCATTTAGAACATTGTCTGCCATGATGCCATGGAGAATCCCATGTAGCTGCTGTATAGATGATGTGATAACATCATAATAGCTGTTAAAATCGTTCTCATTAATAATGTTGTTGCAAAGCCACAGAATATCTTCAATCTCCTCTTCTTCCAATTTGTTATCCAGTAAAGCTTGTTCAATTAACGGGATAATTTCGTTAAAAGGCGCTTTTTTTGCAAATCGTCTATGTAGGTTGCACCAATGAATGAGCTCTGTGATCTCTTTTTCGTTAGTGATGTTATCGGAACGAATCCCATGGATAATTCCAATCAGAGAGTTAATGGACTTGTGCAATTCGGCTTTTGAGGTGAATTTACGATAATCTTCAATTTCTTTGAACTTGCTCATTTTCTCTCCCCCATTTCATACAAGAATAAAAAAGATATCAAGTCAAATGGCGGTGATGTCTTTTCTTGCTGTATATCCGTGTCGTTTATAGATTTAAATAATCGTCGATGACTTTTTCGGCTTTGCCAACGTACTTTCGATAGTCTTCCATCGATCTTAAAGCCTTATCAAAATCTTTGACAATCAGCGGAGACACTAGCAACAAGTCACTAGGAGTCTGAATTAAAATACGCGTTTGTCCCGATTCGTTTTTGGAAGCTGGTTCACAAACAACGTTAGGGCACATCTCGATGATTTCTTTCTCTAAGCGTTTGGAGAGTAAGTATTTCTTCTTGCCTGTTAATTTAATTCGGGCAAAGGAGTAAAACGCTTGTATGTCCAAGTAAGTCGAAGTGCGGGAATAACGAACAAGACTAGTGTCACGATCATGATCATTTAATATGCGAATTACAATATCGTAAGCGCGTTTCTCGTCATCTGAAAGACGAAATTTTTCCTCTCTCCTTTTTTTGCATGTTTGATAAACAGCGGCACAAGTCAAACAGTCGTATAATGCATGATGTGAGCTTAAATCTAATTGTAACCATTGTTTTAGCGTTTCTAGTTGATGATTCGGTGTTTCGGATATGTATTTTCTCGCCAGACTTAGAGTATCGATGACGAGGTTTTTTGGTTTTTCCATTCCTAGTCGTTGAACGTTACTTAATAAAAATTTCATATCAAAAGGAGCATTGTGAGCGATTAGCACATCATCCTTCAGAAATTGGATAAAGTTCGGGAAGATCTCTTCGATTGTAGGAGCATTTTTCACGTCTTCATCCGTTATCCCAGTAATTTCCGTTATTTTAGGTGGAATTGACCTCTTAGGGTTAACGAACGAAACAAATTGTTCGATTGGCTCATGATTACGAAAACGTATTGCTGCAATTTGGATAATAGCATCTTTCTCTGGGCTTAATCCTGTTGTTTCAAAATCCAAAACCACGTAGTCGTCAGGGGCGAATGTCGCCTTTTGGTAAGTATAATGATTATCTGAAGGTGTATCTATTTTCTTGTTTGTGCGAGATGAAGAACAGCCATATTCGACAGTTACAGTTACCGGTATAGAGTGTATTTCTACAACTTCATGATTGTCAGAAGAAGACATCTTGTCGCACGTGTTTACGGTATTTTCTTTACTAGCTGTACTAATATTTGTATCCTTTTTCATTATTTTCTGAAGAAAGTGTTGTATAATCCCCATTTTCCCCCTCCTCTAAAGGTCGTGTGTATTCAGCTGATAGTAAAGTCTTTTAGACATCCATTTATTTTAGTCTTACAATTTTGGTTAATTTTTTCTGTTGAGGTAATACAAAAACCACCTAAAGTCCATTTTTGAACGTCTTAGGTGGCTATTCTTTGTTGCTTTTGTTCTTTTCTCTCGCCTTATGTACTACCCATTCAAAATGCTTCACGATCTCTTCGATTTCTTCTTCAGAAAGCTGTTTCCACTTCTCAATATCAAAGAACCCCATTTGCTCGATGCCATATTCTTTAATGAGTTGATTAATCCTTGCCAGCGTTCCTAATTCCTCATTGTCGCTCTCTGGCGGATTCGGATCATCCGTACGACCGAGTAGGTAGTCGGTGGTGACGTTGAAAAACTGCGCTAACTTATTGATAGTATCAATGTCCGGTTGACTTTGACCGTTTTCGTACTTCGAATATCCTTGGCGAGTTATCCCTAAAAATTCAGCCATATCTTGGTGTGTTAGTTTCTTTTGCATTCTTAGTGCTTTGAGTCTAACAGGGAACATGCAGAATCCCCTTTCTTATGCATCTGTTTTTTATTATAAGGCAACATAATGTTGCTATAAACAAAAATTGATTAAAGGTAACAAAAAATTGCTATTATGTATTGACAGTAACTTTTAGTTGCGTATAATTAAAGATAACAAAGCAACTTTTGGTTGCTAGGAGGTGAATTTTTATGACTAAAGAGCAACTTAGAAAAATCCTTGTGCAAGCAAGAGAAAGTAAAAATTTAACCCAAGAACAAGTTGTAGAACTATCTGGGTTAAGTATTACGCGACAATACTACGGAATGATTGAAAACGGCGATCGAAGACCTTCCGTAGATGTTGCTAAAAAGATTGCTCCTGTCCTCGGAGTGAGTTGGACAATTTTTTTTGAAGTTGATAGCAACCAAAAGTTACGTAGTATACCATCGGTGTAGCAAGTATTACTTGACAACTCAATCCCCATGACATGAAAGGAGGTGTAACCGAATGACGAACGAGCAATGTTTGGATGAAAAGCAGATTTCTCAAACCATCGAACGATGTGTTAAGCAAGACAAGACAGATCGCATTCGACAAGTTTTAGATCAATTGCAAAAAGGCGATGGTGTTAAAGTTTACAATCGGTTGTCGTATGAGTTACGAAAGATAAGAGCATCTGAAGCGGTTCAGACGCTCTTAGAGATAAAGAAACAAGAAAAAATAAGTGACAGTGACTTTATGGACTTCATTAGGTACGAACTTAGAAGACGTGGTGAGTTTTTATAAGTCTACATTCACTCATTCCACTTATTTTCAAACGTAGAGAAAACGTCATGCTCAAGGCTTTTTTGATAATTATCATAACCAGCTTGGTCTAATCCGAGAACGTAAACAATCCATTGCACACCGTCTTCTGTTTTGTTCAAAACATTCAATAGTTGCCATCCGTTTTGCAGATAGTCATTGACTTGATCTTCTTCTGTTAATTCGCAGACAAACACGATATCGCGCAATGCTATCACCTCCTTCCTGCCGTAGTCATTCGACAAGAAGGAGGAAATTCCTACAAGATTTGAGGTGAAAGAATGTCAACAATTCATCCCCATGACCCGCATACACATGAACAAAGGGGGAATGCGGGCATGAAGGAATTCAAATACGGGAACACCACTGTTATTATTCACTCCCCGTTGGTACTTATGAGTGCTGACGAACGAAAAGAATGGTTTCAGAAAGAATGGGAAAAAGGCAATCCAGTCTTGAAGCAGATCGCAAAAGCAGTAATAGATTGCTATGTTCCGAAAGAATCGGGCTCTTAAATCTAACATAACACGAATGTTTAGCGATAAATGGTAGAAGGGGGAGAACAAACAATGAAACGTGGTAGAGCGGCCGATGCGGTGAAAGCGGCGCGGCAGGCGACAGGGATGACACAACAACAGCTTTCATTTGAAATCTATGAATCTCGCGAAGCAGTTTCACAGCAAGAAAACGGACGGTATCGGGTACAACCGAACATATCGAAATATTTCACCGAAAAGCATAACAATCCGTGGGTGGCATTAGAGGCAGCGGCGGAATACACAGGATGGGGACCAGTGAAGCTGGACGGTGAGGTGGTCGATCTACACCGTGCAAGTGTGGCGATGAAAACGAAAGAGGAACTAACCGAAGCGCTACAAGCGATTGAAAGTGTATGTGTAGCGAATCATCCACGAGCGATTAGGGAGTACGACAAGCAGCACTTGGAAGAAGCGATTTTGCAAGCGATTGACGCGATTGTAGCGCTCACGCAATATGTCGCGGTTATATGTGTCGATTATGGCTTCTCGTGGCTCAAAATGTGGCAAAAGCATCGCACGAAATTGCAGACGAAAGGATTTATTCGAAAATGACAAAGGGGGAAAATCAAATGATTCAGTTACCGAATTTAGCGGAAATGACGGACGTCGAAGCGATTCATTTCTATACAAATGAGTTTTTGCGTCTTTCACGTGAGGGGCAACTCAATAGTGAATATGGCAGAGCGTTGCTCGAGTGGAAAAAGCAGATGAACGCACGCTTGGAACAATCACGGAAGGAGTGGTGGTAATGTATTTTGTCATTTCAGCAAGCCGTTTAATGAAAGCAAGTGAAGTGAGAAAGTTATGTGCCGAGTTTCGTAATGATCCAGCATTGCTACTCGCTCTGGAACTCACGGTAAAACAAGAGTGGTACAAACGAAAAATGGCCAGTGCGCCAACACTAGCCATCGCTCAATAAATAATCAACCGTTGCAATTATATTCTAGCATAAACGATTTGCGAAAGGAAGGGCAAGCGCATGCTTGCCGATTGGAGTACAAGCAACAGGTATCTCCCCAGCCTGCAAATGGGTGTGTCCCCCAGCCCATCAGCTTGTACTTCAATCGGTGCGTATGCACACTAGACCGAGCGAGAGCTGGCGACGATCCGAAAGGGGAGCCGCGCCAAAATACATGAATGGTCATTGCGAAGACGTCTAGCCATTCATTTCAGAGGAGGAAGAAGCTATGCAAGATACACTCTTTTTGCAAGAAGCGGATTTAGTGCAAAAAGCATCGCGGTGCATCGAGTACATACAAGAATCGCTTCAAAACCGCGACTATGAAACAGCGAAAATCGAAATGTCGGAGTTGCGTTTTTTGTTAGATGAGCTGCAAGTGATTGAGCAAAAGAAAGCACGTCGCGCTCAGTTGTTTGAAATCGTTGCTGATATGCGCAAGCGCGGCATTCAAATTGATTTTGTATCACGATTGCTAGGGTGATGGTATGACGCGAGAAGAGAAAAAGCAAATTCGTTTGCAAATCTTGCAATTGCTCGATAAGTGTGCAGGATGCGAAGAACGTCATAACGGTACACAAAGCGTATGCGTCATAAGTTGTCCGATCGGCAAGCAAATGCAACAGCTATCTGTGTTGTTATCGAAAGAAAGCCCTCGCATAAAAAGAGGCAAGTGGACCGAAGAAGAAGAGTTTTATCTATGGCAACATAAAGACATTTTCGATATTTCGGAGCTTGCTGCACGCTTGGAGCGAAGTGAATTATCTGTGTATTCAAAGTTGCGCCAGCTTGAGAAAAAGAATGTTTTGCCTTGCTAGAAGGGAGGTTATGAAGCATCACTACATTGTATGCTTCATGCACGTAAATATGCTATTTGAAGTAGAATTTGCAACCAAGAAAAACGGCTATTTCGAAACGATCCATACGGCACTCATTCACGCGCTCACTGTGTCCGAGTGCCGCCAAATCGCGTTAGAAATAGCCAAACAACTAGGAAAAGGTGATATACAGGTTTTTATTTCAGACTTCTAGGTTCATTATGCCAGAACATGATATGGAAAGCAAGGGAGGAAGGGGATATACATGGCAACAAGACTTCTAATGGACGAAGAGCCGTTAGTGATTTTACCGTCACTAGCGGCTACGATCGGCTTAAATGAAAGCATCGTGTTGCAGCAATTGCATTACTGGCTTGAGCGCAGCAATCACATACACGAAGGGCATAAGTGGGTATACAACACATATGAGGAATGGCAAGAGCAATTTCCGTTCTGGTCGGAAAGCACGATTCGCCGTATCATCACAAAACTTGAAAAGCAAGGGCTTATTATTGCAGGGAATTTCAATCGCTCAAAGATCGACAAGACGAAATGGTATCGAATCGACTATGACAAATTGACTGAGATTGAAAACCCAGTTTACGAAGTGAATACGACTGTTCAAAATGACACCTCGATTGCTCAAAATGAACAGACGACTGACGAAATTGACAGTCCATCTGCTCAAAATGAACAGTCCATCTGTTCAAAATGGACAGACGAAGCGCTCAATTTGAACAGACCAATACCAGAGAATACTACAGAGAATACTACAGAGAAAAAAGAAGAAGTAGAAGAAGAAGCACGCGTGCGCGAGAATCCATTCGCTTTCTTTGAACAAAACGGATTTGGCACGATTGGTGGCTACATAAGCGAAAAGATTTCAACTTGGATCGATGACACATCTGAAACACTGGTTTTAGAAGCAATGAAAATCGCAGTAGAAAATGGCGTCAAGACGTGGAAATACGTTGAAACCATTTTGCGTGACTGGGCTGATAAGGGTTATCAAACCGTTGAACAAGTGCATGCAGCGCAAAAGGCATTCAAAGAACAACAAGCCAAAAAACGGAATGGCTCTAGCACGAATGGAAAAAAAGCCATTCGGACGGAGAGTGTTCCAGACTGGTTGAATACCGACTATTCGCAATATGAACACAAAGCTGACGCAGATCAAGAAGCGCTCGAACGCAAGCGGCGCGAGCTAGAAGAGCGACTGAAAAAATATCGCAATGACTAGGTGAGCGCTATGCCGTACCCGATTTGGATTCGGTTAGAGTATCGAAACGACGTTGGGCGAATCGTTGGTTTCACTGGCAGTATTCCATCCGAAACAGCGTTGCGTGACGTATTAGAGCGATACGAGATTACTAGAGAACGCCTTGTGTCGCTTGAAATCAACGGCAAATCATATTCGCTGTCAAAACTTGATCGCTTTTTTCAGAGGTGAAACATGTGCTTTTACTCAAACATGTATTGATTCAACGTCTAAGGCGAAAAGGTGTTTTCGTGGCAACAGATGGACGGTCGCTATCGAAATTGACGTTAGAAGAAATTCAACAGGAATACGAAAGAGCGGAGGGGGAACGTGATGAACTGGTCAAAAGCAACGCTTAGACAGTTATACGTTATCGTGCGATATGAACATTGTCCGATTCAATATAAACAAATGGCGCTAAAAGAAATACAGAAACGATTGGAGGATTTGCGATGAGTCGTAAGTCTTTACATGGTCCAGTTGTGGTTAGCTACTTAACGCCAGAAGAGTTAGAGGCGTACCGAAGCCGTCCACGCAAAAAATATTACGACGAAGATAACCGTCGAATCATTGATTGGCGCTGGCCACAAAACAGAAAGAAAAGGGGAGCAAAATGATGGATTTATCCAAGCTTTTTGACATGCAGCGGGAACTGGATGAGCGGATTGAGAAGCATCATCCAAGGCAACCTGATGACAGAAGAATTTACTCTAAGTTACTTGCCTTACTCGTAGAGATCGGGGAGCTGGCAAACGAAACTCGATGCTTTAAGTTTTGGAGCAACAAAGGACCTTCATCGAAAGAAAAAATTCTTGAAGAAGGCGCAGATGTATTGCATTTTCTCTTGTCGATTGGCAACGAGATTCATGTTAAACCGTCAATTGAAATTATCCCAATCAAAAAAATATCGCTCGATGCACAATTTTTAGCGCTATACGACCAAGCAAGGCTCGCGAACATTAAAGAGCAATGGGAATGGACGTTCAATCTCTATGTCGGATTAATGGAAACGCTCGGATTTACTTGGGATGAAGTTGAGGCAGCGTATATGCGCAAAAATGCAGTCAACCATCATCGCCAGGAAAGTGGGTATTGAGATGGACGCGAAGCATTGGATGAACGAGCTTAACAAAAACCAAATACTTCGCAACGTGCAAAAATTGCTCGAAACACAAACGGAAAAGGGGATTGAAAAATACGGCACAACCGTCAATCCAAGTGACTACACATTTGTCGGATGGTTAGAGCACTTGCAACAGGAAATGGTCGATGCCATCGTATATTGCGAAGTGCTGAAATTTAAATACGCGCACTTAGTTGCGCTTGAGAAGATAAATTCGGACGTGAATGCTGAATGAAACGTCGTAAGCGGAAAGCCAAGTGGTATTTGCTATATCGAAAGGAAAATCGCGATGCGGTTTATGTATATGAGCCGTTGCGCAAGTATGAGCTACAAAGCCGACTTCGACGCGGATGGAAAGTGATTGGATAAAATAAAAAAGCCGGGACTCCTCCCGACAGCCTAACTTCATTATACCACAACGGAGGGATTCCGGTGAGTAAAAGAGCACAAGAGTTGCAGATTGATACAGATAATATGATCGTTTCACACCCCGTCGTGCCAGGGAAGGTGCTTGTGATTGTCGTTGACGGCGTGCAAGGGAAAGCGAAAGTAGCGGAAGCGGTTGAGCATGGATATACGATTATTGAAACAGCAAAAGGAAAAACCGCGCGGATAAAATACGAGGAAAGCGAGTTGTTTTGAAGTGAAAATTGCGGTTCATGTGTATGAATGCAAGGGTTGTGAAGTGGTGTTTGCAGTTTCGCAAGACTTCGAAGAACAGCATCTTGTGCAATGTCCAATTTGTAAAAGTGATAAAGCGTTAAAAGGATTATCGGATGGTGAATTACGAATGAAACGAGGGCAACAGTTGAGGGCATTTATAACCTTATGAGGTGATAGCGTGATTAAATTGCCGCCAATTTCTGAAGACGATGTATTGGAGCTAAAGGATTACATCAGCTTTTCCGAAAGTGCATTTGGATCCCCGGAGAGCGAATTTTTACGTCAGCTTTTTGACTTTCTATACGACAAATACGAAGAAATCGAAGCCGAGCGATGGCGTAATGATCCACAAAACTGGGGCACATACAGCAAATGGCCACGTGAAGATGATTTGCCGTTTTAGGAGGCGTAGTTAATGAGGAAACACGGAGATAAAGTTGAAGTTAGTTTCAATGTTCAACTTCCCATTAATGTGTGTAGTAAATGTCATGTAGAATTCGTTTTACTTTATGTAGCAGATCATTGCAATGAGATATGGGAGCAAGTAGCGAATGGATTTGGATTACTTCATTGCCCTTACTGTGGAGAAAAATTGTGGTGGGAAAAGTGAGACTACGAAAAGTATATAACTGTCTTTTTGAGAATGAAGCAGAGCAGGAACTTCTGTACGTGCATGGGGAGGACTTCGACGGAAACATTGTTTATGAATATTGCGATGGAACGTTTCAGTTGCATAAAATGACGAAACATCAGCTGATCGAAAAGTATAGTAGAGTATGGATTTCTCCATTAAAAGAAGATTTGTAGTACAAATATTATACAAACAGGAGGACCCCTAAAATGGAACATGATTTAAAAGTGCTAAGACAGTATTACGACAAGGTGTTAATCAACGAATATTACGCAACACCAGAAATTGATCCAGACATCGCAAATAAAATCGTTGGCGGGTTGATTTTATATATGAATATCGCTGAGAAACAACAAGCAAAAATCGAGAAGTACGAAAATGCATTAAAAGAAGTGATTCAAGCCGTTTATGATGCAAAGCGATTCACACAAGAATTTAACGATATGGTTGGTTTTGATTTCTTTGAGGATTGAGTGAGGTGAAGAAGAATGAACCAATTACAAAAGGTGTTTACTTACAGTGGCAATCAAGTGAGAACGATTATAAAAAATGACGCAGTTTGGTTTGTAGCAAAGGATGTATGTGAAATTCTGGACATCGCTGACGCCAGAAAGGCTGTCCAAAGGCTTGATGAAGATGAGCGGAGTTTAATTCCGGTCATCGATTCGCTAGGAAGAAAGCAAGAAACATTCATTGTAAACGAACCAGGGTTATATGCATTAATTTTAGGGAGCCGGAAACAGGAAGCGCGTCAATTTAAACGCTGGATTACGCATGAGGTTATTCCAACGATTAGAAAAACCGGCGGCTATGTAGCGAATGATGATTTATTTGTAGAAACGTATCTCAAGCACGCCGATGAACAAACGAAACTATTATTTCGCGCTACATTAGAAACCGTTAGAAAACAAAATGAGCAGATTGCCATGATGCAACCAAAAGCCGATTATTTTGACGCACTTGTTGATCGGCGGTTGCTGACAAACTTCCGTGACACAGCAAAAGAGTTAAAAGTGAAGCCAAAAGCTTTTGTTGAGTGGCTTATTGATAAGAAATACATTTATCGTGATCAGAAAGGAAAGCTGAAACCGTATGCTCAATATGTTCCGTCTTTGTTTGAATTGAAAGAATGGGAACGAAATGGACGAGCTGACGTGCAAACGCTCGTTACTCCGAAAGGAAGAGAAACGTTCCGAATCTTGTTACAAAAGACAGCTGTTTTGATATAATGGAATTAAAACCAAATATGTCCAAGACCGAGAGCGTGAGGACACTGATTGTACAGGATAGCAAAGTTATCTCTGTATGATTGGTGTCCTCTTTTGTTTTATCAGAAAAACGAAAGGGAGAGGTACAATGCGAACAATCCAGCAGGAATTAAAAAAATGGATGAAAGTCAATAAAGTTCAGCAACGTCAGAAGAAAGCGCGTAAAAAGAAACGAGGGAAGGAACGGCTGACGGAGCGTGATCTTAAAGAATTAATGGGAGTCGGTCGCCCAGTGTATAGACGCGGTAAGGGCGGGGCATTTCGACAGCGATAAGGAGGGATGGCGCAATGGAAAAGAAGTTAGAATTCATGCTTCCAGAGATTGATCGTGTTGCGACGAAAAAAGCAGTTGAAGCGGCATTAGAAAAATATCGTATATATTTGCTGACTTTACGATTGGATCAACTTCCGAAAGTCACGCAGAGCTACTCTCTCGTTTCAGCAGCAACTAATCAAATTCATTCCTCCACGGAAAATATTGCAATACGAAATGTTGATTATGAGTGGGAGAGGGAAGAATATATTAGGCGAGTTATTAATGTTGTTAATCGACTAAGCAAATGGGAAAGGGCAATCATTATTCAACGGTATATGTCTGAAGAAGATGTTTACGATTACGAAGTGTATAATGAACTTGGGATGAGCGAGCGGAAATATTATCGGTTGAAATCACGAGCGTTTTACAAACTTGCTTTTGCGCTTAGAATCGAGGTGTATAAAAAATGAATTTTGTACAGCCAATTCGCGATCAAGAAAAGATTCAAGCGATTAAGGAGTATTTAAAAGAGCAGAACGAACGTAATTATTTGTTATTTTTGCTTGGTATCAATACCGGTTTACGCATTTCGGATATTCTAAAGTTGAAAGTTGGAGATGTAAAGGGCACACATATTAATATCCGTGAGAAGAAGACCGGAAAACAAAAGCGTATTCGTATTACGCCAGCTTTAAAAAGAGAATTGAATCGGTATATTGTAGGGAAAAATGATGATGAGTATTTAATCAAAAGTCGCAACGGAAGAAATAAACCTATTGGTCGTAGCATGGCATACAAAATATTGCGCAAAGCAGCTGAACACTTCCGATTAAGTGAAATTGGCACGCACACACTTCGTAAAACATTCGGCTATCATTTTTATCAGCAGACGAAAGATGTGGCCATGCTACAAGAGATATTTAATCACTCATCACCAGAAATCACGCTTACGTACATCGGAGTCAATCAAGACTCAATGGATCGAGCTATGACAAAATTTAAAATTTGAACGAGCTCACTTATGAACATGGGTGAGCATTTTTGTTTGTTTTTATGAATTACACATAAATTTTTGGTTGTGTAATTTATTTTTTCACGTCTGTAGGTGGCAGGAATATCAATGAATTTGTCGAAATGTCGAATTACACACAATATAAGATATGGGTAATTCAAGAATAAGATATTGTTCTTTAGAATCTCACAATACCAAATAATTTGTATATGGGGGATGTTATATGCTTAAGGACTTTATTGAAGAAATGTTTGGATTTAAAAGGACCAAGATGTATACAGAGGAACCTACATATGAACAAAAAATTGCGCATTTAAAAAGAGTAAAGCAACGATTAGAAAAGGACGAGTTTAGAGATTTTGAGTTTAAGACCACACATAAAGGAGAGCCAGTTCTGTTCTTTAAATCTTTTCCTCCTTATGATGTGGTAGCTATATTATTTATTATGGTAATTAATCAATACGGTCCTAAAAGACATCAGATAAATTTGATTTTCTGGGATGATTATGTAGAAATAGCTGATGTGCAAGTGCTTGGAGAAGAGAACTTTAATAAAGGCTACGGATCTCTTTTGATTCAAGAAGCAATAAAATTTTCTGCAACTTTAGGCTATAAAAGAATATACGGAAGAATTGTAAGTGAGGATGAAAGTCATTACAAAAGACAGAAGGCTTTTTATGAAAAGAACGGTTTTATCTTGTTAGAAAATGGAATAGAGTTTGAAATGTTGCTATCTACACAAATGGAATGATAAATTGCATGCATTGAATTATACAAAAAAGAAGAGGCACCTGTGTAGGTGTCTTTTTTACATTACATATATTTTTTTGTATGAAATTGTAGAAAAATAGTACAAAAGTTGCTAAAATTATGTACCAGAAAAAGAAAAACGCGCCCTAAATAGGGCGCGTTAGGACACAATCTGCTTTGCTAAAAACATAATAACATGCTCTTAAACATTTGTACAGATTTGTGTCCTTTCTAACTTTTGAGGAAGGGCAGGATTTTGATGTTTGAGTATCGAAATATACCTAAGAAGTATATTAATCAATTAGCAAGGATTCATAAAATAAAGTATTTAGGTCGAACTGAAGAAGAGGTTATCGGTGATTTAATACAAGCTGGGCATAAGGAAAGGTTACTTTATTTAAATGAGCAATTTAAATTTAGTAGTTTGCATATGACTATATGTCAACCGGAATCTAACTTTCCAGATAAGTCGAATACGCCCGAAAAGTTTTTGGAAACTCTTGTTAGTGAAGGACATATAACTCAAAAAGGCATTAATAATGAGTGGGAACCACCTTTGAAACCAGCTATTCAAATTTGCGCAGTTAAACATGACGGGGCAGCAGTATATTTAAAACTTGTTGAAGAAAAGTTCACCTTACGTAAAAACGGATATACAACGGTGTCGGCATCTTATGCGAGTTTTACGTCTGTTGTCATTCATTTTGGTGAAGAAGAATTG
The DNA here is from genome assembly GCF_019553625.1 of Anoxybacillus sp. ST70. NCBI lineage: Bacteria > Bacillati > Bacillota > Bacilli > Caryophanales > Anoxybacillaceae > Anoxybacillus > Anoxybacillus sp. ST70. The sequence continues at coordinate 60,442 of NZ_JAHZOF010000009.1, read as the reverse complement.
ATACAACTACGCTGCCCGTTTAAAGATGTAAAAAAATATGCAGATTATGTAATGAATTTGATGGGATTTGCAAAACCTTACACATACTTTACAGTTCCGAAGTTAACAAGGGAAAATGCTAAGCAACTGTGCGCTTTACTGTCGGCAGGGGTTGCTTCTAAACATATTGCATTACCTACTAGTGTTGGAAGTATTCGTTTTAACGGTAAAAAAGGAGTTAATTTAGATACGGATCATACTTATCAACGAATCGCTAGTGCATTTGAGGGATTGCGACTCCCGACAGATCATACAATGGATGAGACATGTTTTTTTTCATTTACTGATCAGAAAACATCTATTGTAGTTGAAGTAACATTTGAAGTGAATATTCAAAAAGGATACTTCAAATTTACAACAGCTGTTCCAGAAGCGGTTATAGATCATGTTTTGGACGCGCTTGTTGCGGTTAATGGATCGAGTAGACAACAACAAATGACGGCGGCTGGTAAAGAGTAATCTGAGATTGGAGGGATCATAATATGGCTATTTCTTATTCAAAAATAAGTGATATTTTGCTAAATTGGGCCGCAAATGACCCTCCAATTGAGGATTTTACAGTTGAAAATGTACTATATGCTGCTGGGTTAGATAGCAGTCATTATGAAACGGTATTACGTTACCTTATGGCAAAAACGGGATTCGAATTAATACCTAAAAAAATGCTTGTGTGTCCATCAAATCATAAAATACAAGCGTTTGATCTGGATGAGGAGCTTGAAGGGGAACTGTTTGATTGCTTCTGTGGAGAAAGTGATTTTGAAGCAGATAATTTTATCTTGGTATTTTCATTTACAGATGAATTTAAACAAGATGCCTTAAAAAAAAAGACGATGAAAGCCCAAGAACAGAAGCACCTGCAGCTAGTTTAGTTCCTGAAAAGACTTTAGCAGATTTGGTGAGGATGGGATTGTTTAATGAGTTACCGAAAGGAGCGTTTGTATACGTGGATAACAGAAATATAATTATTAGCAATAGCCAACTCAATAATACTAACTTAAGTTCTGGTGACGGCAATACTCAGTCTGTTATTATAAACAATCCAGTTGCTGAAGATCTATTTAAACAGTTACTAGATGTAATAAAAAAAGAAAGTCCTGAGGACGAAAAAGCAGATGCATTAGAAAATGCCGCAAAACTTCAAGAGGCCATTAACAAAAATGACAAAACCAGGGCGCAGAGAATTTTCAGTTGGTTACCTACAGTGGTACAAGCTTCAAGTGTAGGTGTTGAAATTTTAAAATTGATTAACTCGAAATAATCCCCATCACAATTGGTGGGGATTATTTTTTGATAAGAATTCAAAACGGAATGACAGAAAACTGGAAGAAAAATGAGGGAAAAATGACAGAAAGACGACAGATTATTTCTGTTTAGGCGTGTTATGATTGTATCGTGGATATTTTGAAGTAGGGTACGTTTCTCTTCTTGCGTCACTCCGATCAGGGTGGCGTTTTTTATTTTAAAAATTATAAAAGGAGTGTTGCGACATGGCAGAAATGCGCGAGTCGAACAAAAGAAGTGTGGGAACTTTGACAGTGGATGTTGATGTGTCCGAAGCACTCAAAGGGTTAAAGGCTTTGAAACGAGAAGCTAACGAAGCATTGAAGGTTTTGCAGCAGTTAGCTAAATTTCTAGACGAGAATGAAGATGTAGCGAAGAAATTGATTAGTGTATTTACGACTGAGGAATTAGAAGAGGAAATCGAAAAGAGGAAGCGTCTGTCTAAATGACAGGCGTTTTTATTTTGCTCTGTTTGGAGTGATGAGAATGAAATTGTATGAGCGTTTGTCAGATAAAGAAATTAAGAAGCTAAAGAGCATCAAGAAAAAGCCGAAGAAAAAACGAAAAGAGAAATTGAGCCGTCGGGAACTTCTTGATTTGATGGGCGTTCGTCGGGATACGTACAAGAGAGTGCGTGGGGCGATTAGGAGGAAGTGAATGATTTTTCTATTATTATAATTTGCTTATCATTTTTTCTTTTTTTAGGCAGTTTAGGCAGCGAATTTAATAAGTTGTTCAGAATGTTTAAACACAAACTTATTATCGTCAAAATCCAAATGATTTCATCTTGCATTATTTATTCCTCCCTAATCGCATTCTAAATAATATCATTGCCTAATTAGGAGGAAATGATGTCGAAACTTGACGAAATTTTGATATAGGAAAATCCCTCCTTTTGTCGAATTGAGTAGGTGGGAGGAGGAGAATGCGTATGACTGAAAAAGAAATCAAGTTACTAGAAATGGTTAAAGACCATGCAAATATGTTTTACGATGGGCATTTTGTGTTAATGAAATTTACTGGTAATTGGAGAGCATGCTTTGGAACACCTTCGGGAGATTGTAAAACGCAAATAGAACAGATGGTTGAAGGTAAAACACTTGAGGAATGCCTGTCAAAACTATTAGCAAAACCAACATCAGCTTACGATTTTAATTATTGAAGAAGCACCTGTCATGGTGCTTTTTTATTTGGAGTGATTTTATGCCGAGTAGACCGTTGAAACCTTGCGCCGTTCCTGGATGTTCGAATTTAACACAAGGACGATACTGCCACGAGCACCAGCAAAAAGAACAACAAAAAAAATACGATCGCCATCGCTACTATGACGAATATGTACGCGATAAAAATACTCGCGACTTTTACCACAGTAAAGAATGGCAGCGTATTCGGCGCGCAGCGTTGGATCGAGACAAACATCTTTGTCAGCATTGCTTCGCTAAGAAGCGCATCACACCAGCAGATGTTGTTGACCATATAGTTCCTGTTAAAGTTGATTGGTCGCTACGCTTGTCATTATGCAATCTACAGTCGTTGTGCAATGCTTGTCACAACAAGAAAACGGCCGAAGATAAGAAAAAATACGGGGAGGGGCGGGTCAAAAAGTTTTAGCCGACTCGCCCAAGACCGCGCGCCCCCCTCAGCGTGAACAAAGTTCCCTTTTTGACGTAAAAGGGGGATAACAGTTTTTGGAGAAAATCAAAACGAAAGGTGGTGTTGAAAATGGGTCGGCGTGCGAAACCGGTAGATTTAATTCTTATTCAAGGTACGAAGCATTTAACGAAGAAGGAAATTGAAGCACGACAAGAAGCGGAAGCAAAGTTACGCCCGAACGACGATAAGGTCAGACCGCCGAACTGGTTAGATGATGTAGCAAGAAAAGAATTTAAGCGGCTTGTCAAGGAATTGAAAGAAGTGGGGCTAGTCACAAATGTAGATGTAAATGCTCTTGCCTTGTACTGCGATGCGTATTCTAACTATGTAAAGTGCTCGCAGATCATTGAGGAAGAAGGGCTTATGGTCGAATACACAAATAAGGCGGCGGAAACAAACAAAGTGCCTCATCCATTGCTCACAAAGAAAAAGCAATTACATGAGCAAATGAAATCGCTGGCCGTCGAATTTGGATTGACGCCAAGCTCTCGTGCAAAACTTGCTTTGCCAAAGGAAGAACCAAAGCAGCCGACGCCGTTTGAACAGGAGTTTGGTGAAGTATGAGTCTGAAGCAATGGCTTATTGATTACTCACATGACGTCATTGATGGTCGTGTGATTGCCTGTCAGAAACATAAATGGGCGTGCATGCGGTTTTTGAGGGATATTGAACGAGAGGGAACAGAAGACTTCCCTTACATTTTTAGTGAAACGAAAGCGATGCGCTTCCTCAAGTGGATGACGCTTTTTAAACATACGAAAGGTGTACTTAAGGGGCAACACATTCGTCCACATGAAATTCAAGTGTTTGTGTTTGGTAACATTTATGGCTGGGTGCATAAAGAAACGGATTATCGACGTTTTAAAAAGGCATATTGGCAGGTTGGAAGGAAGAATGCCAAATCGCAAAGCCTTGCTTGTGTAGCGTCATATGAAGCAATGGCTTTCGGTGAAAACATGTCCGAAGTATATATAGGGGCTACTAAGACAGAACAGGCAAGAATCGTCTGGAATGAAACTGAAGCAATGCTGGCGGGCTGTCATGAGTTGAAAGGAAAGTATGAAGTAAAATACGGTGCCATTCATCATCCTAAAAGTCGTTCAATCATTCGACCACTTTCTAAAGAGGACAGGAAAACGGGCGATGGACTAAACCCACAATGCGGCATTATTGACGAGTATCACGCGCATGAAACAGATGAAATTTATAACATTATTGATTCTGGTATGATTGCACGTGCGCAGCCATTGCTAATGATCATTACAACAGCTGGTGTAAACTTAAATAACCCATGCTATCGGAGTGAATATCAATACGTTTCGAAGCTTTTAGATCCGAATAGTCCTGTTGAAAACGAACGATACTTCGCAATGGTCAACGAATTAGATAAAGACGAGGACGGAAATTTAATTGATGATATTCGAGATGAAAAGGCATGGCTAAAAGCTAATCCAATTGCAGCGTCGTATCCAGAAGGAATCGAGAATATCAGAGCAAAATTGCAAGAAGCTCTGGAAAAACCGGACAAAATGGATGATTTTCTCACCAAAAACATGAACATATGGATTAATAAGCGGGCGCAAGGGTATATATCATCTGATCGCTGGGCGGCCTGCGGCGCGGAAAACGTGCCGGATATCAGTGGATTGGATGCGTATGTAGGCGTTGACTTGTCGGCAACGACCGACTTAACGAGCGTTTCTATCGAAATTCCATTGAGTGATGGACGATTTGTCGTGCTGTCCCACTCATTCATACCTGAAGAAAAGCTAGACGAGCGAGTGAAAACCGACAAAATGCCATTCGATCAATGGGCTCGTCAAGGATGGATTACCACAACGCCAGGCGCGGTCGTTGATTACACGTTTGTTCGTGAGTATATCAAGGCGATTGCAGAAACACATGGCGTTTCGGTGAAAGAAATTTGCTATGACAAATATAATGCACGTCATTTGATGCAGGAACTTGAGGCAGATGGGTTCGTGACAGTAGAAATTCCACAAGGGATTCGCTATTTATCGGAGCCGACAAAGAATTTTCGAACGAAAGTGTTCGAAAAGAAGATCATTCATAACAATAATCCCGTTTTGTCTTGGGCGGTCGGCAACGCGGTAACACGAAAAGACGCCCAAGAAAACATTATGCTCGATAAATCGAAAAGTACAGACCGAATTGACCCACTAGCAGCACTCATTAACGCGCATGCTCGGGCGATGTTTGCGAATGCCGAGTCGGTTGATGTATCGGAATTTGCGACTGATGATTTTTTAGATAGACTGTGGGGTTGATAAAGTGAAGAAATTAGGGAGAATCTTTCGTGATTATGCGGAAGATTTTTTTATTTTGATTGGTTTGACGCTCATTAACGTGGCAACTTTCCGATTAAGTGCTACGGCTGGCTTGTATGTGCTCGGCTGTTCTTTTTTAGCTGTAGGTGTTTTTATTGCAATACAGCCACCTAAACGTTATCCGCCATGAAGGAGGTGAGGAATAAATGTTTTTCAGACGTGCTTTTGAGCGCCGGGGTATGGAATATAGCTTAAATGACCCAGCACTTTTAGATTTTCTTGGTATTTCTCCTGGTGAGGTTAACGTTTATGGAAAAAACGCTTTAAAAGAAGCAACAGTTTTTGCGTGCATCAAAATATTAGCTGAGTCAATCTCAAAATTGCCATTAAAAATTTACAAAGAGGATGAAAATGGCGTTATTAAAGCCACAAAGCATTACTTATATCGGCTACTAAAACTTCGTCCAAACCCATATATGTCGGCATCTGACTTCGCCAAGTGTAATGAAACGCAGCGGAACACGTATGGGAATGCATACGTCAATATTGAGACTGACCAAAAAGGCAGAATAGTGGCGTTTTGGCCGATTGACGCAAGTAAAGTACGCATTTGGATTGACGATGTTGGACTTTTCAACAGTAAAAATCGCATTTGGTATGAAGTTGATGTCGGAACAGAGCGACGAAAGCTGATGCCAGACGAAATTTTGCATTTTAAGAGCGGCGTGACGCTAGATGGGATAGTTGGAGTGCCTCCACTTGAATATTTACGAGCAACCGTGGAAAATGCGGCTGCGGCAGGGAGATTTATCAATAATTTTTATAAGCAAGGGCTACAGGTAAAGGGGATTGTTCAGTATGTCGGTGATTTAAACCAAGAGGCGCAGAAGAAATTCCGAGAAAAATTCGAGGAAATGTCGGCAGGATTAAAAAATAGCCATCGAATTGCGCTTATGCCGATCGGATATGAATTTAAGCCGATAAGCTTATCGATGTCCGATGCTCAATTTCTCGAAAATACACAGCTTACGATCCGACAGATCGCAACGGCATTTGGTATCAAAATGCACCAGCTGAACGATTTAAGCCGAGCGACTCATACGAATGTGGCGGAGCAACAGCGACAGTTCTATGTTGATACGTTGCTGCCGATTTTGACGATGTATGAACAGGAAATGACGTATAAACTGTTCCTCGATAGTGAAATTGACGCTGGATATTACGTGAAATTCAACGTTGACAGCATGCTTAGAAGCGACATTAAAACACGCTATGAAGCGTATGGCATCGGGATTGAGAAAGGTTTTATTACGCCGAACGAGGCGAGGGCATTAGAAGAGAAGCCACCTTTGCCTGGCGGTGACCAGCTTGTATTTAATGGTAACGTCATTCCATTGACAATGGCAGGTCAACAGTACGTGAAAGGAGGTGGAGAAAATGGACAAGAAGGCGACGATGGAAACAAAGGAAATTCGGGCGTTGCCAGTGAAAATTGAAGTTCGCAAATCAGCGGAAGGGGAAGAGCAACGGACAATATCAGGTTCTATTAAGTACAACACTGAAAGTGCTGAAATGCGGGACTGGTGGGGCGACACGTTTGTCGAGGAGATTGCTTCCGGTGCATTTGATGAAAGCTTAAAAACACGTGGGGTTGTTGGTCTATGGTCGCATGATGCATCTAAAGTGCTTGGAAGCACGAAAAGCGGAACGTTGCGCCTGGAAAGTACGGAAAAGGAACTACGTTTTGAATTAGACTTACCGAATACGACTGTCGGCAATGACGCTTGGGAAGTGATTAAACGAGGGGATGTCGATGGTGTATCGTTTGGCATGCGAGTCACGAAAGACAAATGGTCACAGGTCGATCGCGACGGCAAAAAAATTTACAAGCGTTCCATTTTGGATGCGGAACTGTATGAAATTTCTCCTGTCGCTTTTCCAGCGTACCCAGCAAACGAGGTATCTGTCCGATCTCTTAATGAATATCGCGAACAACAAAAGCGAGCTTCAAACGAGTACAAAAAAAGAAAATTAACAATGGAATTAGAGCTGATGTAATCGGCTCTTTTTAACTTTTTACAGGAGGTTGAATGATATGGGAAAAGAATTACGCGAAATGTTACAGAAATTAGAGCAAATGAAAGCAGAAGTTCGCTCTCTTTTGGGAGAGGATAAAGTGGAAGAAGCTGAAAAGCGCATGGAGGATGTGCGAGCATTGCAAAAGAAAATTGAAGTGCAGCGGCAATTGGAGCAAGAAGAGCGTGGTGGACTTGGTCTTGGCGGAGCTCATTTAGCTAGCGGAGAAGCTCGTACAGTAACGAAAGAAGATGCCGAGTTAGAAGGTGAATATCGTCAAGTGTTCATGAAGGCAATTCGTCGCCGTCCAGTGTCATCTGACGAACGAAGCATCATTGTGGAATATGAAAAACGTGCGGTGATGCATACTGGTGGTGTCGTTGGACAAGCAGATGGAGATTCTGGGCTGATTTTACCTCAAGACATTCAAACAAAGATTTATACGCTTATGCGAGATTTTAATGACCTTTCTCAATATGTGAATGTACAAAATGTTACAGCGCTTAGTGGCTCTCGTGTACTCGAAAAAGATGAGGACATGGTGCCTTTCCAGGATGTCGATGAGTATGGATTGATTGGAGAAACGGACAATCCTAAGTTTGTACCAATCTCGTACTCTCTCAAAAAACGCGCTGGCATTTTACCTCTAACGAACGAATTAATTGCTGATACAGACCAAAACATTGAGCAATACGTTACGAATTGGATTAGCAAAAAAGCTGTCGTTACACGAAATTATCACATCACGAATTTATTGAAAACAATGCCAAAACAATCATTAGCCAACTTCGACAATATCAAAAAGGTTCTTAACGTACTATTGGATCCAGCTATTAGCGCAAACAGCATCATCTTAACGAACCAAGACGGTTATCACTGGCTGGACGAGCAGAAAGACGCAAACGGGCGCTACTTACTGCAGGATGACCCGACTCAGCCAGGACGTAAATTGTTCAAAGGACGTCCTGTTGTAGTTGTTTCGAATCGTTTCTTGAAAACAGAAGGAACAACTACCTCATTAGCGCCAATCATTATCGGTGATTTGAAACAGTTAATTGTTGTATTTAACCGTCGTTTCTTTGAGCTAGCAAGCACAAAAGAAGGCGGAGATGCTTTTCTTCGTGATACAACGAACCTTCGTACAATTATGCGCGATGATTATAAATTCTGGGATACAGGAGCTGCGGTATTTGGGCAATTAGACGTTACTGACACTGTTTAATGAAAGGTGGAGTTGAAATTGCCGAGTTATGAAGTGATTAAACCTTTCCGTGATAAGTATACCGGCGATCTCTTTGGTAAAGGTGATGAATACTTCACGGAAGATGAAAAAAGAGCAAAATACCTTCAAGAATGGGGGTACATCGGAAAAGAAATAGAACACGAAAACGACGAAGAAATCGAAAATGAAGATGATGAAGACGGCATTAAACACGTCGGTGGCGGTTATTACGAATTACCGAACGGCGAAAAAGTCAAAGGGAAACAGAATGCGATTGCTGAGTTAGAAAAATTAAAAGATGGGGAATAAGATCCCCATCCCCTTAATGGGGTGGTAAGACTTGATTATTTCTTTAGAAGAAGTAAAAGAGTGGTTACGCATTGAACATAATGATGAAGACAACACATTACAAATGCTAATTAAAGCAGCCGAAACATATTTACAAAATGCTACCGGTAATACATTTGACAATACTAATGACCTTGCCAAACTATTTTGTCTTGTTCTTGTTACCGATTGGTACGAAAACCGAGAAATGGTCGGTAAAGCGAGCGAAAAAGTAAGGCAGACAGTAGAAAGTATGGTGGCACAGCTTTCTCACTGCTATGCTCCGCAGGAAGGTGACACATCATGAATCCAGGGCTATTCCGTCACCGCATCACCTTTCAGCAATACGACGAGAACGCAGTAAATGAAAATGGATTTCCTCTTGAAGACAGCCAGCGATGGACTGACGTAAAAACTGTATGGGCGATGATAAAGACGCTTCAAGGTCGCGAATACTACGAAGCTGCAGCAACACAGAACGAGAATACAGTCCGTTTTGTAATTCGATATACGTCTGGTATCACTCCGGATATGCGTATCAAATACAAGGACAGGGCATTTGAAATTCTTTCTGTCATCAATGATGATGAGCGAAACATTATTCTGACCATCATCGCGAAAGAGGTGATGTGATGGGACTCGAACTTCACGGAATGCAAGAACTATTACGTCAGCTTGAACAGATTGGAACGGAAGCCGAACAAGTCAAAAAGGATGCTCTGCTTGCTGGCGCTGAAGTGATTCAACAGGCGGCATCGGAGAAAGCGCCACGCGATACGGGAAAGCTAGCCGAAAACATTGTCATTTCTGATATCAAAGAAGATGGAACAGTAGATATCGGACCAGATCGCGATCGTTTTTATGGATTGTTTGTCGAATTTGGTCGAAAAGCGGGAGAGAAAAAAGGGCGAAAATATCCGAAAGCAGACCCTCATCCTTTTTTGCAACCAGCTTTTGAGGAGAACATTGATCGTGTGCAAGATGAAATGGCCGATGTCATTCGGCGGGAGTTGGGGTTATGAGCTTAAACAAGATGATTATCGAGACACTGAAACATGTTGGTGTTCCTGTTGCGTTTCAAACGTACAGCGGTACAGCAACGACTTATATCACCTTTTTTGAATACAACCAGTTTTCAGCACTAAATGCAGACGATGAAGAACAGCAAACAGCTCATTTAATACAAGTCGATGTGTGGTCAAAAGGCGACTACACATCAATAGTTCAGCAAGTGAAAGAGCGAATGATAGCAGCAGGATTTCGTCGCACATCTGAAGTGGATTTATTTGAGCAAGAAACAAAAACGTACCATAAAGCAATTCGATTTTCTTATATTTGTTAGGAGGGAATACGATGGCAGTAATCGGTTTAAAGCATCCATATGTGGCTAAGTTGATTAAAGACGATTTCACTGGTGTTCAGTACGATACGCCGAAGCGATTGGCGAAAGCCATTGAAGCAAAAATTAGCCCGAAGGTAAACACAGAAACGTTGTATGCGGATGACGGACCAGCTGAAGTTGCTTCGTCTCTTGGCGAAATTGAAGTGGAATTTGGAGTAGATGACATTTCAACAGAGATGCAGGCGTTTTTGTTAGGCGCAACGATTAATGATGATGGTGTCGTTATTCAAAAAAGTGGTGATACAGCCCCATATGTTGCGCTTGGGTTCGCTCTTCCTCTTTCGAATGGGGGACAGAAATATGTGTGGCTATACAAAGGGAAATTCGAATTACCGGAAGAGCAATATAAAACAAAAGGGGATAAGGTCGAATTTCAAACGCCTACACTAAAAGGGAAATTTGTAAAGCGGGAATTTGATGAAGCATGGAAAGCATCGGTGAATACAAAAGACCAAGGTGTAGATCAAACAGTCATTCAAAATTGGTTTAGCGCCGTGTATCAGGAAACAACAACACCATAAAGGGAAAGGGGAAGCCCTTTCTCTTTTTCAATTTCATAACATGGAGGGATAAACATGCAAATTACATTGTTTGTAAATGGTCAGGAGAAAACATTTACTGTTCCGTTTGTCAAAGCACGTATGTTTCGTCGAGCGTTAGAACTGCGCAAAAAATATGACTTTAACAATATTGATGTAGAGGCACTAGATTCCATTATTGCTTTTATTGTCGAACTGTTTAACGGACAATTTACGGTCGATGAATTTTACGATGGTGTTGCGGCGGATCGCCTCATTCCAACAATTTCGGATTGCATGAATAAAGTTATTGGGGTGGCGAAAACGAGCGACCCAAACGTGTAACGGGGTCTGAAATGGACCCATATGACGCAGTGAAAGAGTTTTACCTCACGCATATTAAGAACGGCATACCGATGTACCTCGTGGATGAGATGGACATCGGTTTTTATTTTGAAATTTTGGACTACGCAGAAGAAAAAGAGGCGCGAAAAGAACGGCTGATGATTGAGCAGTTGTTGTAAAGGTGGTGAAACGATGGCGGAAGTTGGTACGTTGCGAGTGTCGCTTGGCTTAGACAGTGCAAATTTCACGACGAGCATTGAGGCTGTCAATCGCAAAATACGGCTCGTTGACGCGGAGTTTAAAGCGGCTACTGGTGGTGTAAAGGATTTCGAGAACAGTTTGGAAGGATTGCAAATTAAAGCGGAATCCCTCACGCAAAAGCTACAGTTACACGAGGCGAAAGTCGCTGAGCTAAAGCGCAGATATGAAGAAAGTGCGCAAACGAAAGGAAAAGACGCAGCCGAAACCGAGAAATTGCTTATTGCCTACAACAAAGCTGTTGCAGAAATGAAAAAGACAGAGGCACAGTTACAACAAACAAATAAAGAGATTGAAAAGCAATCGGACGGCTTTAACAAGTTAGAGCAAGCTGTAACGCAAAGTTTGCAAAAAATTGACCAGCAGTTGAAAGTGATTGATTCCGAATTTCGTGCTGCAACAGCTGGTATCGAGAATTTTGGTTCAACGTCTGAACAATTGCGTACAAAAGCCAACAGTTTAGCGCAAACGCTCGAATTACAGAAAACGAAAGTGTCAGAATTAAAGCGACTATATGATGAAAGCGTAAAGGCAAAAGGTGCGGATGCGAAGGAAACGAATGATCTCTTAATCGCCTACAACAAAGCGACCGCGGAAATGAAAGAAACCGAAGCGCAGTTGCGACAGTTAAATCAAACGATTGAACAGCAAGCGACAGCATGGGGACAACTACAAACCAAGTTGAATGAGACCGGCCAACGCTTGCAAGACGTGGGTAATAACCTTCAATCGTCTGGAGCGCAAATTGCTGCCTCGTTCGGTGTAGCAAGTGCAGCAATTAGTGGTGCATTAGGTGTTTCTGTCAAAAAATCGATGGATTTTGAGGCACAGCTTTCTCGAGTTGGAGCGATTGCAGGGGCAACGCCGAATGAATTAGAGAAGCTCAAACAGGCTGCCCTTGATCTTGGTTCATCGACGTCCAAGTCAGCTACCGAGGTTGCACAAGGTATGGAGATTATGGGTGCTATGGGATACAACACAAATCAAATTCTTGCGGCGATGCCAGGGATTATCGCAGCGGCAGAGGCGTCGGGAGAAGATATGGCTTTAGTTGCTGACACAGTATCATCAGCACTCAATGCATTTGGTCTTGAAGCGGGCGAGGCTTCAAGAGTAGCAGATGTTCTAGCACAAGCGGCAAATGATTCAGCAGCTGGTGTGCAAGATATGCAGTACACGTTCAAGTATGCTGCCCCAATCGCAAAAACATTAGGAATTTCGCTTGAAGAACTTGCGGCCGCCACGGAGATAATGGCTGAAGATATTTGGCCGGTTGCAAGGAAACTTGCAGCATAAAACAGCGGGTGAATTCGGTAGATTCTAAGGGTTGAAGCTTTGGATAATGCTGGGATTTATGGTATAATAGAATCAAATGTTAACGGAGGTTCTATTATGCGTAAATTAAGCCATGAGGAATTTTGTCAAAGGGTTAAAGAGGTTCATGGTGACGAATACGGTGTTTTAGGTAGATACGTGAACAGAAGAACTAAAATCACTGTCAGACATAATAAATGTGGCACTATATGGGACGTTTCCCCTTGGCCTTTTACTAAAGGTCATGGATGTCCAAAATGTTTTGGCGTCAACAAAAAAACAACCGAGATGTACAAAGAGGAAGTTAAAAGTCTCGTTGGCGATGAATACTCAGTATTAGGGGAATATAAAAACACACACGCGAAAATAAGATTTATTCATAATGAATGTGGCCATGTTTTCGATATGGTTGCTAAAGCTTTTTTGTTAGGTCAGAGATGCCCAAAGTGTAGATTGAAGAAAATGAGCCAAAGATTCAGAAAAACCACTGAACAATTCAAAAAAGAAGTTTATGAAAAAGTTGGTGATGAATACATTGTTTTGAGTGATTACAAAGGCAAGGATGTTAATGTTAAGATGCTTCATCGAAAATGCGGCAACACCTTCGAGGTAACACCAAACCATTTCTTATCTTCGATGAATTCGAGGTGTCCGTACTGTAAAACATCTAAAGGCGAAGAAGTTATAAGAAAATTTTTGATCGAAAACGGATATACTTTCAAAAGCCAGTATCGTGTAAAGGAATGCCGAAATATTAGGGCATTACCTTTTGATTTTGCGATATTTAACGGTGATACCCTTGCTTGCTTGATTGAATTTGATGGGGAACAACATTTTTACCCTAAATTCGGTCGCAAAGAATTCGAGAGAACCATCGCCAATGATAAAATAAAAAATGAGTTTTGCGCGAAAAATAATATCCCTTTGATTAGAATTCCCTATATTTCCACCGACATAAAAGCTGATTTAGCCAAAGCGCTTCAGTCTATGAAAATTCAGTCTATGAAAATACCGAGCCAAGCCTGTCCGGAAACGGCAGGAAGGTGTAACGACTAGATAGAGTAACCTAACCAAAAAAGACCGCACTTGTAAGAGCGGTCTTTTTTGTATGGTGAAATATCCATGAGCGCCCGCCACCCTAACGTAAAGTCGAGGGTGAAGATATAGTCTGAACTGGGGATGAATCGACATCCCGTAATGCGGCGAAAGCCCCAGAGGTCAGGATAAAGAGCCTGACGATAACAATTTGAATAACGGTATCCGTGGAGAACAGGCTGGTACAACATTGCGTGGGGCTCTCATTCGATTATCTGATCCACCAAAAGAGGCGCGAGAGGCATTAGCTTCACTAGGCATCCAAGTGACTGATGCACAAGGTTGTATGCTACCTTTCGGGGATATTATTGGCCAACTTTCTGAGAAAACAAAAAATATGAGCAATGCACAAAAACTTGCAGCGCTTTCCACTATTTTCGGGACGGAAGCAGCAAGTGGAATGCTCACCGTGATTGAAGCTGGACCACAAAAATTAGACTCCTTGACAAAATCACTTCAGAACTCAAGCGGAGCATCGAAAGAAGCAGCAGAAAAAATGAAGAACAATTTAAAAGGTGCGCTTGAGGAACTAGGGGGCGCTATTGAAACGGCACAAATTTCTATTGGTGATGCATTAGCCCCAGCTATTCGTGTAGTTGCAGAGGCACTACAAGGTTTATTCAATGCTTTTAATAACCTTCCAGACGGAATGAAGCAATTCATAGCAATCGGAACGGCTATTTCAGCTGTTTTACTTGGGATTGTCGCATCGATTGGTATTGTATTGTCGATCATAGGAGCAGCGGCGCAAGGGTTTGGGGCATTGGCAAGCGTGTTGGCTAGCGCTGGTGGAATGGCAGGAGTCTTTTCAAGTGCGATAGCTGTCATCACCGGTCCGGTCGGCATTGCGATTGGGGCAATTGCTGGATTAGTAGCTATCGGTGTTGTGCTGTATAAAAACTGGGACGAAATCAAAGCGTTTCTATCGGCAACATGGGAAGGGATAAAGGCAGTAGCTGTGGTAGTTTGGGATGGGCTGAAAACGTATTTTACGACGATTTTCAACATTTATAAAACGATTTTTACAACCGTATGGGAAGGTATTAAAACGGTAATTACAACGGTTTGGGAAGGACTAAAAACGGCGGCCACAGCCATTTTTGAGGGGATAAAAGCGTATTTTACGACTGTACTCAACATATACAAAACGATTTTTACGACTATTTGGAACACAATTAAAACGGTTGTTGTTGAAGTATGGAACGGGTTGAAAACAGCAGCAACGACTATTTTTAATGCAATCGCGTCATTTTTATCGAATGTGTGGAATGGTGTTAAAACGAGCGTTAGCAATATCGTTAGCAGTTTATCTTCTGCTGTACAAAACACATTCAACAGTTTAAGAAGCGCAATTTCTAATATCTTTGGCGGTGTAAGAGATACGTTAGTCAACATATGGGAAGGTATCAAAAACACCGCGAGAAGTTGGGCAAGTAGCTTTGTAGAAATCGGGAAAGACTTGCTTCGTGGCATATGGAACGGTATGAGCAACATGGCAGATTGGCTATGGGAAAAGGTTAAGTCGATGCTTTCTGGATTAACCAATAAAATTAAAGACTTTTTCGGTATTCGTAGCCCGAGCCGTTTATTTGCGGAATACGGAGGATATTTGTCACAAGGTTTGGCGATTGGGATTACAGACGATGCAAAGCTAGCCGAAAACAGCGTTGCCGATATGGCGAAGCGGGTAGCAAAAGCTGGTCAACAAATCGGCAACATCGCTCTACCAAGTATAAAGCCAGCAGCGATTCAACACGTTGTTGAAACGAACGTCGTTGGTAACGTGATGTCGGGTGCTTCGAGTGCAGGACCGACCATCATCATCGAAAATATGGTTGTTAGAAACGACGAGGACATATATCGTGTTTCACGCGAGTTATACTCGTTATCACAATCATCCCGCAAAGCAAGGGGGATGAGATAATGTCCAAGGGGTTTTCTTTCAATGGGAAACACACACGGGAAATAGACATTCTTGTCACAGATTTAAGGATGCCACTCGTATCAAATATGAAAGACACCTATGAATCTGTTCCAGGGCGTGACGGGAATATTCTTTTTCCGGGATGGTTGGAAGATAAGCGAATCGAATGTACACTCGGTGTTCGTTGCACACGATCTGAACGAATCACTAAACTACGTGAAGTGGCACAATGGCTCTATACGCGAGAGCGGAAGCAACTTATTTTTGACACGTCGCCGGATGTGTATTATATGGCGAAGGTAACAGGACAAGTGGACGTTGAGCATTTGCAAGGCATATCACTTGTGAAAGTGGCGTTTCAAGCCGATCCATTCGCATATAAAGTCAATAAGACGAGCGTATCGAAGCAAATAACTGCAAGCGACAAACAAATCACTCTCGTCAATAACGGAACATACGATGTGCTTCCAGTCATAAAAATATCGAATGCAAACACAAATTCATTGTCTTTGGCGATTGATAATGACAAACTAACCATTTCAAACACACTTCAAACAAGCGATGCACTAACGATTGATTGTGATGAAATGACCGTTTTGTTAAACGATACGAACATTTTAGACAAAACGACGGGCACGTTTTTGGCGTTGCGACCAGGCACAAATGTAATGACCGTCGAGGCACAGAATACGCTAAACGTATCGGTGGAATGGCGCGAACGATTTTTGTAGGAGGTGAGAATGTTGAGCTTTTCAAGAAAAATTGAACATCAGATGGTGCTGTATGACCTAACTGGGAAGCCACTTGGTGTTCTGAAAAATGCGTACAATATTGAACACGAAGAAACATTGAATGACGCAGAAATACTCACATTCTCCCTTCCACGCGATGATCGCCATGCTCGAGTGATGATGAATGACATGGAAATCATCTATATGGGCAAGCGTTTTTTTATTTCCGAAATGAACGATGGGCGCGATGCGAACGGCAAACCGATTTTCGATGTTGTCTGTCCATCGTATTTCGTGAAATTGCTCGATACGTTTTTAATCGAGATAACGATTGATAGAAAGACACCGAAAGCAGGACTAGAGCAAATTATTTCGCGTACAGGTTGGGTAGTCGGGCGTGTAGAAGCGTTGTCGTCGCAAGAAACGCAGCATTCAATGAGTGAAAAGAGGAAGTCAGCACTTTGGACGATTCGGCAGTGGGCAAAAATCACTGGGCATGAAATTCAATTTGATACGGTTAAAAAAGAGATTAATCTTGTCAAACAGATTGGAACGAATCGCGGCTATGGTTTTCGATATCGGAAAAACTTGAAAGAAATCAAACGAACGATTCGCGCGCCAGAGGCGACCGTCCTCTATCCATATGGAAAAAACGGATTGTCTATCGAAAGCGTCAATGACAATAAGCCATATGTCGAGGATTACTCTTGGTACACGAGTTTAGGAATCCCGTTGATTGAGGCAAAGCAAAAGTATCGCAAAGAGTACGTGTGGGAAGATGAGCGTTTTTTACTTGCAGGAGACTTGCTGCGTGCGGCACAAGAAAAGTTGAAAGTATTATCACAGCCTGTCATTTCATATCAATGCAAAGTCATCGACTTATCTGCATTGACAGGAAATTCACAATATGAGTTTTCTGTCGGAGATTATGTGAATGTGTTCGACGATGAACTTGGAATCAACGTTCGAACACGCATTGTTCGTATGCGACGTTTCCCCGATGAGCCGTATCGAAATGAAGTGGAGTTGTCGTATATTATTCCAGGCATTCATACGCAAGAACAAGATCAGCTCACTTCATCGGATGTTTCGTTGTCCCAACCGTCTTTCATTGTCGGGACGAATGAAAAAACACTTTCCGTTGGAACATCTGTCCAAACGGCTCTCTCACTTGTCATTACAAACTTTAGTTCATCAAACGCGCAAGTCGGTTTGTCGTTGATTGGTCAAGCGTCAACGGCGATGACGGTTGAAATTTCATTTATGTATGGCGGAAAGCCGACATTTAATACGATTAAACAAACGTGCCAAGCTGGATTTGTAACAATTGGCGTCCCTTTCTTGCTGTTGCAAATGCCGCCTGGTTCGGCGTTTTTAGACGTACAAATGAAAACAAGCACCGGAACGCTAACGATTGACCCACGCGGACTACAAGTGTTTGTATATGCAGCAAACTTGCTCGGCGGCATTTCTGACCGTCTACCACGTGCGAATGCAACAGAAGAAATTGAATGGAAGAAGGCTATACAACCACATGTTAGTCGTTTTCAATCTATTGTTAATGGCCAAATTGTCAGCACGCAAGTCGTTGTTCCTATATCTTCAAGCATCGTTGAGTCTATATCGCAATGGCGAACACATGAACAAATTCGTCCATTTCCGGCAGTGGCAAGTACGGTACAAATCACATTGAATTGAGGTGAGGTGAGAAATGTTGGAGTTTGATATGGAACGAGCGTATCATTCATTGGCTAGAAAGGAAAATTTCGTGACTGGTGAAGTTATCGAGATGTTGAAACATAAAGTGAGCTCGATTCCAATTCGCGGCTTTACGAAAGTGGAGCTCTTTGACGAAAAGCGATTTGGGAAAAAAGTTGAAGAAGTTACGGCAGAAAACTTCATTTCGATTAATATGAAGGATTACTTAGAATTCATTTTAATGAGTGAATATGCAAAAATTGGCGCGTGGTCAGTAAGTAGTAAGTCTTTTACAGAGTGGCATATGCGACCAATTACAAGTAAATCTTTCCCTTTTGATACTATCGCTCTCACGACAGATTCACGACCGGAAAATCCGCAAAATGAGCGTGTTGTGATGGGAGATATTGTTGGATATGCTTTTAAAAATGAATATGTAGGAACGGATACAAGACGCGGGACAATTAATGCCGCGGAAAGTTATACAGATAGAGGGATCGCACATTTTGTTTTCGATTTCTCGACGCAAGCAGCAAATGGAACGTTTTCTTCAGTTGTATGGTATTCAGACACAGGTAGCCCTTCGTCAATATCAACTCAACGATACTATCAGAAAAATTATGAGTGGTATGTAGCTTTGAAAGGGAATAACGGGATAGCGGATAACTCGCACAATAGAGGTGGTCTCTGCTTTGATGGCTCTAGCTTTTGGACATATGAATCATTTGGTACTGGAGCGAGAAAGATAGTTGAAATATTAGTTACTCCTGGCACGAACGGAAAAACAGCCACTTTTACTATTGGGCGTGTTTGGGATTCACATTTCTCAGATTCAACTGATGTAGCTTATGATATGACATACGATTCTGATTTTATCTATTATGTGATGGGGAGCAGAGTGGATTTTAATACAATATATAGGATTAAAAAGTCAGATGGAACAAGAAGCACTATCACGCTTTCGGGATTTGGGTATTTATATGGAATTGAGAGAGTAGGAGCACATTTCTATGTATTAGGACGAT
Organism: Anoxybacillus sp. ST70; assembly: GCF_019553625.1. Lineage (NCBI taxonomy): Bacteria > Bacillati > Bacillota > Bacilli > Caryophanales > Anoxybacillaceae > Anoxybacillus > Anoxybacillus sp. ST70. The sequence continues at coordinate 41,243 of NZ_JAHZOF010000009.1, read as the reverse complement.
CAGCCGCACAAGTAGATGGAAAATACCCTTTGCGTTGGGCTAAGTATGACAGTAGTTTCAACATCATTGAAGCAAAAAATATTTTTGACACTAGCGTCGTAGCGTATGGAATGGCGTATAACCAACAGAAAAGCGAAATAGCAGTTCGTACAAGCATCGGTTTGCTTATTTTTGATTTGCAAATGAACAGGCTATCATACGCGATTTCACAACCAAGTTCATCGAGTTCCTATCCTGGAATAGCTGTCAAAGACGGAGAATATTTTTTGCGTGATGAATACTCTTTCTTTATGACTGAATTAGGCTCGTTAGGAGCAAGAAACCTTCTTCCAACACCTGTGACAAAGACAAGCACAAACACAATGAAAGTGACGTATGATTTTATGTTTGTATAGGAGGTCGCATATGGAACGATTCGATATCATTTACAAGACCGTCGCGGTCACGCTGGGGGCTGTGGTTGGGTATTTATTTGGCGAGTCAACAGGGTTGCTACTCGTATTATTTTGGATGGTGGTCGTTGATTACGGAACTGGAATGGTGGCGGGATACACAGAAAAAACGTTATCAAGCAAAATCGGATTCAAAGGAATTATTAAGAAGGTCATGATTTTTGTCATGGTTGCACTGGCTCATTTGGTCGATAGCGCACTTGGAACCAAAAATATGTTCCGCGATGCGACTATCGTTTTTTATATGGCAAATGAATTGTTGAGTATTTTTGAAAACGCTGGACGTATGGGAGTACCCGTGCCAGAGCGGCTGACACAGGCGGTGGAAGTGTTGAAAGGGAAAAGCAAGGAGGCGGAGAAGAAATGAAGATCGTTCTGGATGCTGGCCATGGCGGACACGATCCCGGTGCTATTGCGAATGGGTTGAGGGAAAAAGACCTGACGCTTGCTATTGTAAAACATATCGGTAAGATGCTTGAAGAGTATGAAGGCGTTGAAATACTTTACACACGGACGGATGACCGTTTTCTTGAACTTTCAGAGCGTGCAGCAATCGCAAACAAGTTAAAAGCTGACTACTTCATTTCCGTTCACATCAACGCCGGGGGCGGCACTGGTTTTGAATCGTACATTTTTAACAATACGAAAGACGCAAACACAATCGCATATCAGAATGTCATTCATGGTGAAATTGTTCGTGCGATTGGCAACTTCACGGATCGCGGCAAGAAACGCGCGAATTATGCCGTGCTTCGTTTAACGAATATGCCGGCCATTTTAACCGAAAACTTGTTCATCGATAATACCAACGACGCTGCCAAACTGAAATCAGAGCAGTTCCTGCACCAAATCGCTTATGGTCACGTCATTGGCCTTGAAAAGGCATTCGGGCTAAAGAAAAAAGCGCAGCCGCAACAAAAAGCGTCAGACAAAAAATTGTATCGCGTCCAAGTCGGGGCGTTCAGCGATAGGAAAAATGCAGAACGACTGGCAGAAGAATTAAAGAAAAAAGGATATCAGGCTATCATTGTTTAACTCCTGCTACTCGGCAGGGGATTTTTTGTTTTTACGATACACGGATAATTTTCTTTATCTATATCGTATGATACTTTTTGTTTATATAATGGTGCTAGTTGGGGGTTAGGCTCAACTAGCACCAGAACAACAAGTGAATAAGCAAGTGAAAATTATCAAGCACTGTTTTAAATTTAGAAATAAGGTGGGCTCGAATTTCGAGAAATCGCTTCGAATTCGCTTCGCTTCATCCATTATACCCACGCATACCGTTAACGAATTAACTATTTGTTTCGAACGAATGTACAAAAGCAAAGTCGTGCTCTTTATACAGCTTTTTTTAAAACTTTTCTTTAATATTTGTGTATCATCTAGGTTATACGGTTTTGTTTGAGAGTTGTATTATGGTTCGATCGATTTGTTGCTGTATTCTACGTTTCCATTCAGGGGCATCATTATTACTCTCAACTAAACAGTCACGAATTACTTGTTCTACCAGTTGATGATCTAATCGCCCTTTAGATTTAAAGCCAACCTCAAACAAATGAATAAATTGTTCTAATGTTAAAGGAACGATTCTCAAGGCCATTCGAGAATCATCCGTTCGATACCATACACCAATCCGAAAAGTTTCTGCTGTATTGGTATCGATTTTATTTGCGAGAAATAATCCATATACTCGTTTTCCTTTCTGCTCATAGTGATCTACTACTTCCGCCACATGTCTGCGAACTGGTTCTCCTTCTGCGGCCTCTTGGCGAGATGATTGTGTTAAAGTGACCTCAACGACTATAACAAAGTCCTTAAATTCAAAAATCATATCCGGACCGTTTCCCGGAGCCGGATGTAGCGGGAGAAAGTCCTGATCAATTTTAAATCTCCTAGCCTCCCACGGTTCATTACAGAGTGAATTGATGGCTAAAAAGGCTCTCCAAATGGCCCATTCGAAATATGCGGCTCCTTCTCCTTGTGGAATGATGCTGTTTCGACGGTTTGGATGAGTTAAGGCCTGTAGATATTGCAATATATCCTGCCATTGATTAACTTGCTCTTGCGCATATTTCTTTTCGAGAACTTTCAGCCAATCATCTTCTAATTCGAGACGCAAGCTGGACAGATCAGGAATGTTCATTTTTTCAAGGTTAGGAAGTTGTACTGTCTGTCCGTTTTCTTTTAGAAGTTGCGCTGTTGTCTGAATTACTTCGATAGCTTTAGGAGCATTATCAGTAGGCAACTTGGCGCCATTCCAAAGGGTTTCGAGATATTCGCTCTCTGGTATTGGAGAATAAGACTCTGACAGAATTTGCTCTATAATAGTTCTTTTATGATCGGCAAAACACAGTTTATTCCCCTTTTCAACAAAAAGGCCTGTCAACTTCAAATATCGGAAGTTTGAGTCGGCATAATCAACAAGCGTATTTGCGCTTTGACTATGAGTTTCCATTGATTGTAAATACTCTTGAATGAACCTTTTTTTCTCACGTGAATCAGTAATATCATTAAGTATGTGGCGATATTGCGCTATACGGTCAACCACATCGTTAACTTCTTCCAAAGATGTTGTTAGTTGAACGATTGAAGCCATCTCGATTTTATCAATTGTTGCATCTAAATCTCGACATTCTAACATGTATAACACTTCCAAGACTATGCGAAGCGGGCTGAAAACCGGCACACTAAAAGAATCCTCAATGATCGAAGGAACTTGATATGCCAATAGAGCTCTTAAAAAACATTCTTGTTCGCTTGGCATAGTTTTTGATTTCACAAGCCTCATTCCATTCGGTGTGATTGTGAAGGGAGTATCTGAAAATGGTGGTTTGATAAAACCAAGTTGCATTAGAGCAGCACGCCATTTTCTCCCTACATCGCTGGCATCATTATCAGGAGAATCGTTGATCCTTTTCACAAAGACCACACCTTTTTCGTGAAGGAGTTTGGCAAATTCCTGCTCATTTTTTTTTCCTTTGAGATTGCCATGAAGGTGGGAGTTTAGCAAAACTCTCAATCCATCTTTTAAACGTTTAGCGTTACGTACAGTAGTATTACCAATATACCAAGCCTTCTTCGACATACGAAGTCCCTCCAGCCAACTTAAAATCCAACAAAGAGATATTCTTGAACTTGATTGTTGTTGTTCCCAACTTTATGACCTTGGTTACCAAAAGAATATCTGTGATCTACGGAAAATACTTCGACTTGTTTTTTATATTTAGCCATTAGAGTCAGCATTTCGTCTTTGGTCGGCAACGAGTTAGAAGAATAGGATACGATCAAGATACTGTCTTGGTGACGTTTGAACAAAAGATCAAAAGCGTCATGTGCCCCTTTTATGGAACTGAATGGAGTTGGATAGCTTTTGAATTTCTTTGTTTTTGTGTTCCATTGCATCTCAACTCCTTTCCAGTCCCGTGCAATTCCTTCGACAAAATGATAACGCCGAACATAGTCATTGTCTGATAATGGACTATAGTACGGTGGATCAATATAAACTAAATCGGCTTTGTAACGGCAATCCATTGCATCGCCATGACGAGACTTATTCATTTTCTCATTATCAAAGACGGCATTGTTTATTTGCCGTACCGCCTCAAGAAAATGTTCTTGCAAGGTTAGTGTTAAATCACGTCTTCCATCATCATAACGATATCCTGTGTATGTGAAAATACCGCGAGGGCGCTTTTTAAGACATGCTCTAACTAATGCTGATATAGCAATAGCACGTTTATATTCATTTTTTAATCGATCTAAATTTGCGCGAATGGTGTCAATAAATTCATTGTCTTTATCATCGAAATATAAGTTTTTGAACGTCTCGGAAACAAAATTATCATGCTTGGTAGACTGATCAAATAAAAGGCATAAATCTTGATCGGTTAAAGAAATGGAGTTATTTTCTACCATTGCTTTAGTGAAGTAGTAGGAAAAAGCCATATAATCGTTACTCATCACTTGTTTACCTTGACTTTTAAACATATAGCTGACTATACCACTTCCGCTGAACAGGTCGAGTACGCTTTCGAATTGGAATTGGGAAGCGATAGACCAGATATATTCTAAAAGATTTTGTTTGCTGCCCATAAAACGAGTTGTAGGGTATTTCTCTAGCTGATTCGGTAATTTTACAGGCTCAGGGACAACAAAAACACGGCGTTTAGGTTCAATTTTTACCATTACATCTTCTCCTGTCCTTTTAGAAGCATCACTATTAATGTTTCTTCGAGTTTTATAAACTCTAATATTATATTTTCCGTATAATTCATGAACCAAGGGATGATTAGAATTTGTCAATATAACGTAGCACCCTAATTCATGGAGTCTATCTACTTCTTGAGCTAACTCAATATGGTCTTCTTCGTAAAACTGTTCCTTTGTATATCTTTTGAAGTCAGAGTACTTTCCAACAGGCAAGTACGGTGGGTCAAGAAAAATAAAATCACCTGGTTTTGCATGGTCCTTTAACACATCTTTATAATCCCCTTCAACGATTACAGTATTTTGAAGTAAAAGGCTAGTTGCACGAAGGTTTTCTTCATCGCAAATTTTTGGGTTTTTGTATTTTCCATATGGAACATTGAATTGTCCTTTTCGATTTACTCGATACAATCCGTTATAACAGGTTCGATTTAAATAGATAGTTCGGGCTGCTCTTTCAACCCTTGTTAATGATTCCGGGTTAAGAGCACGAATCTCATAATAGAATGATTCATCATTCTTCATTTCCTTTAGCAATGAAATAAGTTCCTCTACATTATCAGCAACTACTTGATACAGATTAATTAACTCAGGATTCGAATCGGAAATAATTGCATTTTTGGGCTCGAGCGCAAAGAACAAAGCGCCTCCACCAAAAAAAGGCTCTATATATCGATTGAATTGCTTGGGAACTTGGGGCAACAATACATCTAACATTTGTTGTTTTCCGCCCGCCCATTTCAGTATAGGTTTTGGTTTTATCAAAGATTGAAGTTTTTCAGAAACTTGTTGTTTCATTCTAATTCCCCTGCCAAATTATTTTTCATCTTCATGATAAAATAATAACATATTATCAGGGGGATTTGCTTGTTTGGGATTGATTACTCTTGAAGCTATATAGTTACAATTAAGAAGAGAGTAATTATAAACGTAATTACATGTGTATAGGGTATACAGTTGAATCAGTACAATCGTCATTCTACGCTCATGTCAGCGTACAAACATATTAAAGATGAAAAATTTCGCTATTACATTTTAAAACAAAAATCGGATGTGTTGCAGGCGATGAGAAACTTTTTCCGCAAAGAAGAACAGAAAACGTTTGTTTAAATCCTTGTATCATACAAGGTTTTTTTTTTTGCGAAAAAATAGTTGACAAACGGGGGGGTTTTGTAATATACTCATAGAGGTAATGGTAATTACTTATTTTTTACAATCAAATATACCCTTATGAGTATAGAGAGGTGAGGAAAATGAAGCATATATCCCCGCAAGAAGTCGAACAACAATTAAAAGAGGGGCGTGCACTGAGCATTATTGATGTGCGCGAATATGAAGAAGTAGCACAAGGGAAAATTCCAGGTGCACGTCACATTCCGCTCGGTCAGTTGCTTGAGCGAATGAATGAAATTAATAAAAATGAAGAGCATATTCTCGTTTGTCGCTCAGGAAACCGAAGCGGTATGGCTTGTCAGTTGTTAGAAAGTTACGGATATGACGTCGTGAATATGACAGGCGGTATGCTTGAGTGGACAGGTGAGATTGAACGATAGGGGGGAATCGAATGAATGTAGATCTTGTCGTTGATGCGCGTGGGCTATCTTGTCCAATGCCGATTGTTCGCACGAAAAAAGCAATGGAACAGCTGCAACCTGGCCAAGTGCTGGAAGTGCAAGCAACAGACAAAGGATCGCTTGCCGATATTCAAGGTTGGGCAAAAAACACAGGGCATCAATATATCGGCACGATTGAAGAAGGAGATGTACTTAAACATTACCTTCGCAAAGCGAATCCTACAGAAAGCAAAGAGGAAACGAAATATCCTCATGTTGTCGCATTAGACGAATTGCAAAAGAAAGTAGAAAACAATGAACAAGTATTTATTTTAGACGTGCGCGAAGAAGCGGAGTATGTGTTTGGGCATATTCCAGGAGCGTATCATATTCCGCTTGGACAGTTGTCCGAGCGAATGAATGAATTAAATAAAGATGAGACGATTTACGTCATTTGCCGAACAGGCAATCGTAGCGATCTCGCTGCGCAACAATTAGCTGAAAAAGGATTCACACATGTATTTAACGTCATTCCAGGCATGACAGAATGGAAAGGAACAATCATTAAAGGAGGAAATGAACAATGAACAAACGTGTAGCAATTATTGCAGCAAATGGTGGATTATTCGATGCGTACAAAGTATTTAACATTGCGACAGCAGCGGCAGCAACAGAAGCAGAAGTAGCGATTTTCTTTACATTCGAAGGATTAAATTTAATTCATAAAGAAGCGTATAAGCAATTGCCACTTCCAGAAGGAAAAGAACAAATTCAACAAGGATTTGCTCAAGCGAACGTTCCATCGATCCCTGAACTTGTAAGCATGGCTCAAGAAATGGGTGTGAAATTTATTGCTTGCCAAATGACAATGGATGTGATGAGATTAACAAAAGAACATTTTGTAGATGGTATTGATGTTGGTGGCGCTGTTACATTCCTCGATTTTGCGAAAGATGCTGACATTACGTTAACGTTCTAAGGAGGAAAAGCATGAAAGCAGATCTTGTCGTTGATGCAAAAGGGTTGGCGTGTCCAATGCCAATCGTTCGTACAAAAAAAGGAATGGATACACTACAGTCAGGTCAAGTGTTAGAAATTCATGTGACAGATAAAGGAGCTAAAAACGATTTGTCCGCATGGGCAAAATCAGCGGGGCATGAAATGATTGACATGGCCGAAGAAGGCGACGTACTAAAATTTTGGATTCGTAAAGCGTGAGAAGCATCGGGCGTATGTCCCGATGCTTCATACAAGGAGTGAACTAGCATGGATATTGGCTTTATTGTGACGATTTTTCTCATTGGGTTTATCGGTTCGTTTATTTCAGGAATGGTTGGGATTGGCGGATCGATTATTAAGTATCCGATGCTGCTCTACATTCCACCGTTGCTTGGCTACGCTGCATTTAGTGCTCATGAAGTATCCGGCATTAGCGCCATTCAAGTATTTTTCGCAACAATTGGCGGCGTTTGGGCGTACCGGAAAGGTGGATATTTAAATAAAACGTTAATTATTTACATGGGAACGAGCATTTTGCTCGGTAGTTTCATCGGTGGTTATGGTTCAAAATTAATGAGTGAAGGCGGCATTAATATCGTTTATGCGGTGTTGGCAACGATTGCGGCCGTTTTGATGTTTGTTCCGAAAAAAGAAATTGACAATATTCCGTTCGATCAAGTGACATTTAATAAGTGGCTCGCTGCTGCATTAGCATTTATTGTCGGAGTGAGTGCGGGAATTGTCGGAGCCGCTGGTGCATTTATTCTTGTACCAATTATGCTCGTTGTATTAAAAATTCCAACACGTATGACGATTGCTACATCATTAGCGATTACGTTTATTTCATCAATTGGGGCAACAGTAGGAAAAATTACAACAGGACAGTTCGAGTTTTGGACGGCGTTGATTATGGTTGTTGCAAGTTTAATTGCTTCCCCGATTGGAGCAAACGTTGGTAAAAAAGTCAATACAAAAATATTGCAGTTTATTTTAGCGGTCCTCATTGTAGCAACAGCTATTAAAATTTGGTTGGACATTTTGTAAAAGATGTTGAAAAATTCATCCTTTATGTTATAATACCATTAGGGGTATATAAAATAGTGGAACATAAAGGAGGAATGGTAACATGAAACAAGTAACGGTATATACGACAACGACATGTCCATATTGTACATTGCTAAAAAACTTTTTAGCTGAACGTGGCATTCCTTTTAGAGAAGTGAACTTGCATCAACATCCTGAAGCTGTTGATTACGTTGTTCGCTCGACTGGACAAATGGGCGTGCCACAAACAGAAATTAACGGACAGTGGGTCGTTGGATTTGATCCGCAACGAATTATGCAATTGTTACAACAATAATTTTTTTACTTATATAAATACCCTATAAGGTATAAGGAGAGGTGGATATTACATGGCAGTATATGCGTTAACAGCACAACAAATCAATGAGATGATTGTTCGTAAAGAACCGTTTTTCTTATTCGATGTTCGTAATGAATCAGATTTTGCAGATTGGAAAATTGAAGGAGAGCACATTGAATATTTAAACATCCCTTATTTTGAATTAATCGATGGCGTTGAGCCTGTGTTAGAACGTTTACCGAAAGATAAAAAAATCGTCGTTGTTTGTGCAAAAGAAGGGTCTTCGATGATGGTCGCTGACATGCTTGCTGAAAAAGGGTTAGAAGTATTTTATTTAAAAGGCGGCATGAAAGCATGGAGTGAATATTTGTATCCAGTTGTTGTGTACGAAGATGAAAATATGAAAGTATATCAATTTATTCGTGTCGGTAAAGGGTGCCTTTCTTACATGGTCGTATCAGGCAAAGAAGCGCTCATCGTTGACCCATCCCGATTTATTGATGTATATAAAGAAGTAGTGCAAAAAGAAAACGTAACAATTACACATATTGTTGATTCTCATCTACATGCCGATCACATTTCTGGTGGATACGAATTAGCAAAACAAACAGGAGCGAAATATTATTTAATGAAGAGTGAAGGAGCGGTATTTGAATTTGAACCGCTAGAAAATCATGATCGCATCGAATTTGAAAAAGTAAGCTTAGAAGTATTAGCGATTAAAACGCCAGGTCATACTCCAGGTAGTGTATCATTTTTCGTAAACAATAAATTGTTGTTCTCTGGGGATACGATTTTCGTCAGTGGTCTTGGCCGACCAGATCTTGGCGGAAAAGCGCGTGAGTGGGCAAAAGATTTATACGACACAGTGTATAACAAAGTAGCACAAATTGCAGATGATGTGATTGTCCTTCCTGCACACTATGCAAACTTTGATCAAGAAGTAAATGAGCAAGGATATATCGGGAATACGTTAGGAAACATTCGTCAAATGAATGAAATCATGCAAGGCAAAACGGAAGAGGAGTTCGTTGAACATGTGGCGCAATCCGCTTCTTCTGAAACACCACCGAACTTTGAAGACATTATTGCCATCAATCGTGGTGTGAAAGATGCAACGCCAGAACAACAACAAGAACTCGAAATCGGTCCGAACCGTTGTGCTGTTCATCATACACATTAAAAAGGAATTTTATTCAACCTCGCTATGTGCGAGGTTTTTTTTTCGATTTTGTGAAACTTTTTGGACACAATAGTCGTATATAACGTATGTAGAGATACTCTCTTTCATTTTCGGTCATTTTTCATTAAAATATAAAATAACGGAGGGATGATGTGATGTTTTTTCATCCAATGGATTTTCTCATTTTAATTGCTTTTGCTGTGTCGATTTGGGCACAATTTAAAGTCAAAGGAAACTTTAGTAAGTGGTCAGATGTACCTGCTTCCTCTGGGTTAACGGGAGCAGAAGTGGCACGTCTCATTTTAGATCGCAATGGGCTATACGATGTGCCGGTAGAACTTGTCCCAGGTACGTTGACAGACCATTACGATCCAATTGCTCGAGCCGTTCGTTTATCAGAGCCGGTTTACTATGGCCGCTCGATTGCAGCGGTATCGGTAGCTGCCCATGAAGTGGGTCATGCGGTGCAACATCAACAAGCATATGGTGCGCTCGTTTTGCGCCATCGTATGTTTCCAATCGTTAATTTTACATCTGGAATAGCTCCATTTCTTCTTCTTGGCGGGTTTTTATTGCAACAGTTTTCGTTAATTGGTTTAGGGATTATTTTATTCTCATTTGCCGTCGCGTTTCAAGTCATTACGCTACCTGTTGAGTTTAACGCAAGTTCACGTGCAAAAGATTTTATGATTGCAGAAGGCATTATTCGCAACGAAGAAGAACGTGGAGTAAATAAAGTATTAAATGCCGCGGCATTAACGTATGTTGCTGCAGCGCTTATTTCGGTGTTAGAATTAATCAAGTATGTACTTATTTTTGTGCAAGGAAATAATGAAGATTAATAAATAGGAGGTGGCATCCGCACGCATGTATGCGTGCGGACGTTCGTTGGACATATTTAGTTTATGGATGATTGTTTTTCTTATTGCGCTTACCGGTTTTTTTGTCGCTTCAGAATTTGCGATTGTAAAAGTGCGCCCATCGCGCATTGATCAACTGATTGAGGAAGGGAACAAAAAAGCGGCAGCAGCAAAGCATGTTATTACGCATTTAGATGAGTATTTATCTGCAAATCAACTTGGAATTACGATGACCTCGCTCGGTCTTGGTTGGCTCGGAGAACCGACGGTAGAACGAGCGCTTCGTCCGCTTTTTGACGAGTTTCATGTCTCGCCATCATTTGCCCATGGTGCTTCTTTTATTGTCGCATTTGCGATGATTACGTTTATTCATGTCGTTGTTGGTGAATTAGCACCGAAGACGATTGCGATTCAAAAAGCCGAAACGATTACGTTATGGACGGCGCGCCCGCTCATGTTGTTTTATCGCGTCATGTATCCGTTTATTTGGTTGTTAAATGGGTCTGCGCGTTTCGTCGTTCGTTTATTTGGTTTTCAGTTATCTAACGAACAAGAATTGGCTCATTCTGAGGAAGAGTTGCGTCTTCTGTTATCGGCCAGTTATAAAAACGGAGAAATTAATCATACGGAATATAAGTATGTGAATAACATTTTCCGTTTTGACGATCGTGTCGCAAAAGAAATTATGGTTCCGCGCAAAGAAATTGTGGCGTTAGATGTCAATGATTCGATGGAACATGTATTGCAAACAATCCGTGAAGAAAAATATACACGTTATCCAGTCATTGATGGCGATAAAGATCATATTCTTGGATTAATAAATGTAAAAGAGTTGTTTACGGACCTTGTTGTAAACTGTCAACAGCGAAGAGAACTGCGTGAATATATACGCCCGATTATTCAAGTGATTGAAACGATTCCTATTCAAGATTTACTTGTGAAAATGCAAAAAGAGCGCATTCATATGGCGATTTTAGTTGATGAGTACGGTGGCACGTCAGGTTTAGTCACAGTTGAAGATATTTTAGAAGAAATTGTTGGAGAAATTCGAGATGAGTTTGATACAGATGAAACTCCGCTTATTCAAGTCATTGATGAAAACCGAACGATCGTAGATGGAAAAGTGCTCATTAGTGAAATTAATGATTTATTCGGCTTAGAAATTGATGATACAGACGTTGATACAATCGGGGGATGGATGTTAACCGAACGTTACAACATTCGTCCAGGAGAGCAAATTGAGTTTGGTGACTATATATTTACAGTCATCCAATTAGACGGTCATCATGTGAAAAAAATTGAAGTGACACGTCGCCCTCCAGCAGTAGATGTAGTGACGGACATGAACGAAGAGGCTGCGTTATAGTAACGCGCCTCTTTTTATATTGCCGAAAATCGTTTCATCAGGTAGGGCAGAACAGGTGATCCACTCGTTTGTCAACGGATGTGGGAACGAAAGCGAGATCGCGTGTAACGCTTGGCGATCGATCCACGGTTTTCCCCCATATAACGTATCTCCAACTAATGGATGTCCGATATAGCTCATATGGACGCGAATTTGATGCGTTTTTCCTGTATCAAGCGTCAAGCGAACGAGCGACACATTTTTTTGATTGTCATATTGGAGACGTTCATAGTGCGTGATCGCCGTATCTCCTGTTTTCGATACGCGCCGTCTCGTTGGATGATGACGATCGCGACCGATTGGAGCTTTAATCGTTCCTTTTTTTTGTTTCACATATCCATGAACAAGCGCAACGTATGTGCGATGAATCGTTCGTTCCGCTAAATATTTATCGAGCACAGCGCCAGCAAGCGCATGTTTAGCAAATAAAATGACGCCGCTCGTATCGCAATCAAGGCGATGAATATGCCGAACTTTGCTATAAATTCCTTCACATTGAAAGTGAAATGCGACCGCATTTGCTAACGTATTTGTTTGGGTTGGCTGCTTCGGATGGACGTCCATATGTGCAGGTTTGTTAATAACAAGCACATGATCGTCTTCAAATACAATATGAAGCGGAAAGTATGTTGGAATCGGTTCAATCGTTTCGTCTTTTATATGTACTCCAATATGATCGTTTAGTGAAATGATTGTGTGTAAAGGAACAGTTTTCTTATTTACTGTGACTCCTTTTGTCATTCGCCATTCATGCAACATTTTTTTAGGAACGAACCATTTTGTTTGGAATGCTTGTTCAAGCGATAGGCCAACCCATGATGATGGCGCTTCAAACATGAGCCAATTTCCTTTTTTCTGTACATTCATTCGTCTCACTCTTTCTATACAATAAATTACCAACACCATAAAGTGAGTTGGTATGTTACAATTTCGTTATAGATTAGGAAATGAAATGGAAAAAGGTGAGGTCAATTGAAAACCGTCTATGTTGCTACGGAAGAGCAAAAGCAATATATTCAATCGCTTATTGAGCAATTTTATACATGTATTTTTCCAAAATATTTCACAGATCATGAAATTGAAACATTTGAATCGCTTGGTATATTACAGTTTCAATCTTCCACATACGATGGAACGTTAAAAGAGGCGTTTGAGATTATTTCTGCATTACAATCGTTGCAAGCGATTATTGAATTTGCTTCGTTCCATCGCGTTTCTTACTACAATCATTTGTTTCAACGCAATGTAGAGCAATTAGCGCGACATGGAATAAGTTTCCCGCTTACACCTGAACATTTTTTACATGAAAAAGATCATTATGTGAGCGTATATATGAAACCTACTCATTCTTGGGTGATGTAAAAAAGCCTTCACAACGAAGGCTTTTATTTTGTTTGTTCAAACCATTTTCGAAATACGTCTTCTTCATAATATCCTTCAATGCGTGCGACTTCTTTTCCATTTTTAAAGCGGACAATGGTTGGTGTCGCTTCAATGTGATATTCATCCCATCCTTCTTCAAATTCAAGAAGGTTAAATTGCTTTAAGTCGATGCCCATTTCTTTCGCTAACGGCACAACGATTGGCGTTGTTTTTTTGCAAAATTCACACGTTGAGCTGTAAAAATAAACGGTCATCGTTTCTTTATTGTTTAATGCTTCTCTTAATTCGTCAGGTAAAATAATGTTTTGATAATTCGGATCATCAAGAAGGTCGATCGTAGCTGGGTGTAGTTCTTCCTTCCCGAACGGATTTCCTTCCGCTTTTTGTTTTTGCGTATATGATGTAATCCAAGCCAGTGCTCCGAATAAAACGATAATGATACCGCCGAAAATAAGTAATTTTTTCATTCGCCTTTCCCTTCTTTCCCCATTTTTATAAGACGATAGCTTATGACGCTAATGAAAATAAAAGCAATAAGTGCTAAAAAGGGAATCGTAATAAACCCGAGCCAGTTAATATACTGTCCTGTACATGGGACAACGCCACATGATGGAGCAGTATTTCGGAAAAATGTCACTTTTTGAATGAGATAATGATAAGCAGAAATCGTCCCACCGATGACGGATAACATAAACGTATAACGAGCGATGTTAAATTCTTTGCGCACAAAAGCCATGCCGAGCAAAAATACTTGCGGATACATGAAAATGCGCTGATACCAACAAAGTTCACATGGGATAAACTTCAATACCTCAGAAAAATAAAGGCTGCCAAGCGTAGCGATGAGTGCAACGATCCAAGCGGCTAACAAATGATTTTCTCTCTGAGCCATAATTCCACCTTCTTATTTTTTACTCTTTGTTCATTATAGTACATCGAAAGAAATGATGTAAATTGCGACGATATTTTACTTACATAATGAACAAGTGAACGTGCACAATAAAAAGCGAAAGGGGAGGATCATATTGAATCATACAGTTGAATCGATTATGACGCGCCAAGTAGCAACGGTCACACCAGATCAATCTGTTCAAGAGGTAGCACAATTAATGAATGAACATAATGTTGGTGCCATTCCTGTTGTTGAAAATGGAAAAGTAAAAGGGATGATTACCGACCGTGACATTGCTCTTCGTACGACGGCGCAAGGGTTAACCCCTTCGACACCTGTTTCACAAGTGATGACAAGTGATGTCGTCACAGGGACGCCAAACATGAGCGTTGATGAAGCAGCGAAAGTAATGGCAAAAAACCAAATCCGCCGCTTGCCAATCGTACAAAATAACGAGCTTTGTGGCATTGTTGCTCTCGGCGATATCGCCACAAACCAAGCATATGATGAAGCGGCAGAACAAGCGTTATCCGAGATTTCTGAACCTTCATATCATTAAACAAGAAAGGGGCTTCTTTACAAGAAGCTCCTTTTTATAATTAATTAAAGTATAAAATTTCGGATTTAGGGAGCTGTCTAGCTCCAAGCGCCATCGGCTCGAGTCGCTCCGCCCCACACTGCGGCGGCGACAGCCTCCTCGGTGAGGCTTGTGCGCTCTTCGCCGATAGGCGGGCGCTTTGCGCTTTTCGTATTAAAAAAGGAATTTGTATAAAAAAACGAGAATAAGTTACAATGAGCAACGGATATGGAGGGATAAACGTGACTTGGAAAATAATATATGAACGTTGGAAAGAAGCGCAATTAGATGAAGAACTTCGTGCGCATTTGGAGCAACTAGAGCAAGATGAAAAGCTGTTAGAAGACTGCTTTTATAAGACGTTAGAGTTCGGTACAGGAGGAATGCGAGGGGAAATTGGACCGGGGACGAATCGAATGAACATATATACTGTACGGAAAGCATCCGCAGGACTCGCCCGATACATTGCGTCGTTCGGTGAGGAAGCAAAAAAGCGCGGGGTGGTTATCGCATACGACTCGCGCCACAAATCGCAACAGTTTGCGATGGAAGCCGCCAAGACGCTTGCGACCTACGGGATTCAAACGTACGTGTTTGATGAGCTTCGCCCGACGCCAGAACTTTCATTTGCTGTACGACATTTACGTGCCTTTTCGGGTATTGTTATTACCGCAAGCCACAATCCACCGGAGTATAACGGGTATAAAGTATACGGGGAAGATGGGGCACAGTTGCCGCCACATATCGCCGATGTAGTCATTGAGCACGTCGATGCGATTGAAAATGAATGGGAGCTTGAGATTGAGCAAGAAGACGTATTAAAAGAAAAAGGGCTCATTCAAATCATCGGAGCGGATATTGATGAGGCATACATACAAAAATTAAAGACGATTTCTCTTTCCCCACAACTGGCTCATGAAGTCGATGTAAAAGTTGTATTTACACCGCTTCACGGCACAGCAAATAAGCTCGTTCAACGAGGATTGAAGGAATTTGGTTATAAACATGTGTTTGTAGTAAAAGAACAAGAGCAACCTGATCCGAACTTTTCAACGGTAAAATCACCGAACCCAGAAGAACATGCCGCGTTTGAATTAGCGATTCAGCTTGGAAAACAAGTGGATGCGGACGTGTTAATTGCAACAGATCCTGATGCCGATCGTTTAGGGATTGCGGTAAAAAATGAAAAAGGGGAATACGTCGTTTTAACGGGCAATCAAACAGGTGGATTATTGCTTCATTACATTCTTTCACAAAAGAAAGAAAAAGGGATATTGCTGCCAAACGGGATTGTATTTAAAACGATCGTAACGTCTGAATTTGGTCGTGCCATTGCTGAGTCGTTCAATATAAAAACGATGGATACGTTAACAGGATTTAAGTTTATCGGTGAAAAAATTAAACAATATGAACAAACAGGGGAGTACGTATTCCAGTTCGGCTACGAAGAAAGTTACGGCTATTTAATCGGTGATTTTGCGCGTGATAAAGATGCGATTCAAGCAGCCGTTTTAGCTGTTGAAGTGTGCGCGTTTTATAAAAAACAAGGCGTATCTTTATATGAAGCGCTTATGCAATTGTTTGAGCAATATGGATATTATCAAGAAGGATTACGTTCACTTACATTAAAAGGAAAAGAAGGGGCGGAGCGGATCGAAGCGTTATTAGCGACGTTTCGTCATGAGCCGCCAACAGTTGTCGGAAAGCAACGTGTCGTTATTCGCGAAGACTATAAAGCGAGCGAACGAGTATATGTGGATACAGAGAAAAAAGAAACGATTCATTTGCCGAAGTCGAACGTATTAAAATATGTACTTGAAGATGGATCTTGGTTTTGCGCGCGTCCATCTGGCACAGAGCCGAAAATGAAATTTTATTTTGGAGTGAAAGGGCGAACGTTGACGGAAGCAAAACAACAACTAGAGCAATTAGAAACAGCGGTCATGGAGCGAGTATATATGTTAACAACTGATAAGGCGTAATGCCTTATCAGTTGTTTTTTGAATACAGAACAAGTAATATAAAGGCGACTATGTAGAAAGGATGAGATCAGCATGTTACAAGGACAAGTAGCGATTGTGACGGGGGCATCTCGTGGCATCGGTTTAGCGATTGCACATAAATTGTCGCAACAAGGAATGAAGCTTGTGTTAATCGGAAGTTCTTCAGACATTCATCGTGTCGGTGAACAATTAAAAGATGTGAAAACGTTTCAAGCGGATGTATCCAATGAACAACAAATGAATGAAGTGGTTGAAACAACAATTGATACGTTTGGTCGTATTGATTTACTCGTAAACAACGCAGGTATTGGGGTATTCAAGTCCGTTGAAGAAACGACAGTTGAGGAGTGGAAACGACTATTTGAAGTGAATGTACAGGGAGTGTTTATTGGGACAAAAGCCGTCCTTCCACAAATGAAAAAGCAACGTTCCGGTACGATTATTACCATTTCATCTGATGTTGGCCGATACACGATTGCAAACGGTTCTGCATATACAGCAACAAAATATGCTGTTCAAGGATTTTCAGGAAGT
The DNA here is from genome assembly GCF_019553625.1 of Anoxybacillus sp. ST70. Lineage (NCBI taxonomy): Bacteria > Bacillati > Bacillota > Bacilli > Caryophanales > Anoxybacillaceae > Anoxybacillus > Anoxybacillus sp. ST70. Next base: position 23,830 of record NZ_JAHZOF010000009.1, on the reverse strand, counting down.
GTAGCTCAAGAAGTGCGTTCATACGGTATTCGTGTCGGTACAATTAATCCGGGGATGGTTGATACATATTTCGCTAACTCTACGCAAGGATCGCCTGAAAAAGCGGCATGGTTAAAAGCAGAAGACGTCGCAGAAGCTGTCGTTTATATGGCGAGTGCACCAAAACATATGTTAGTGGATGAAATTGTGTTGCATCCACTCATTCAAACGTATCCGGTCGTATAAAAAAGCGAAAGGAATTCCTTCCGCTTTAATAATCATATTGCATCGTCAATGTTGGCTCTTGTTCATACACATCTAACGCATGATCGATGTAACGTAACAATGCATTTAGCCGCTTTTGAACGACTGTGTAATCTTTTTCGAAGTTATATGCATGAAGAAACTGTTCAATTTTTTTTGAAAGTAAATCGTCTTTTGTGCGCACCATAAGAATGAGTAAATGATCCCATTCCGACCGGTACGTATAATAAAGCGCTTTATCGTAATCAGCTGTATGCAACGCAAACCCTCCTTATCGTGAGGAGCTATATATAGTTTATGAAAAAGCGGCCGTTTTTTTCGCTGTAAATGTTGTGCGATTTGGCAGAGGAGAGTTGGGCATGGAGAAGCATATTGCGTATTATGAATCGCCAATTGGTTGGTTACAAATCATTGGCACAGATGAAAGTATAGAGCGCATAGATGTTGTGGAGCAACATGGAGGGCGGAATATTCCAACTAGCTTTATGCCATGGATGGAGGAGCTTGAACAATACTTTCAAAAGAAACGGACATCGTTTTCGATTCCACTAAAGCTCATAGGTACACCGTTTCAAGTTCGCGTATGGGAAGCGTTGCAAACGATTCCTTACGGACAAACGGTTTCGTATGCCCATATTGCAAAACAAATTGGACGTCCGAAGGCAGTGCGAGCAGTTGGAAATGCTGTCGGTAGCAACCCATTCACGATCGTTATCCCTTGTCATCGCGTCGTGCGTACAGACGGTGGAATTGGCGGTTATGCGTGGGGGATAGAAAGAAAAAAGTGGTTGCTTGAGCATGAAACGCGCTGAATGATCAGCGCGTTTGGCCGAGCAGCCATTTGGCATACGGTGAATCGGCTGGTAAAATGACGACCGTATCTTCGCCAATGGTCGTTTTATACGACTCGAGCGTACGATAAAACGAATAAAATTCAGGATCTTTTGCGAATGTTTCGTTATAAATGCGCGCAGCTTCTTGTTCACCTGCGGCACGAATGCGTTCCGCATCTGCTTGTGCTTTGGCGAGCATTTCTTTCACTTCGCGGTCTGTTTGTGCGATAATGCGCTGCTTTTGGGCATCTCCCATCGACAAATATTCTTGTGCTTTTGATTCGCGTTCGGAAATCATTCGTTTGTAAACAGACTGTTCGTTTTCTTTCGGTAAGTCAATGCGCTTCATGCGCACATCAACGACACGAATGCCGTAACGGTCTTGTTGTAACAACTCGTTTACTTTCGCTGTTACTTCATCGTTTAAACTGCCGCGCGATGACTTTTCATCGTTAATAATTTCATCATAGTTTAACCGTCCAAGCTCGGTGCGGACAATGGAGAAAATAAATTCATCCATTTTTGATTCTGCATTTTCTAGTGTGCGAGCATTTTGAATCATTTCTTTCGGATTGGTAATTTCCCAAATGGCGTAATGGTTGACGAGAATCCGCTTTTTATCTTTTGTATTAATTTCCGCTTCGGCTACGTCGTAAAAAATTTGTGCTTTTGGCAACGATGTGACAGTTTGAATAAACGGAATTTTAAAACGTAATCCCGGCGTTTGATCGATGCGAACAATTTCACCAAATTGGCGGACAACTTTATACTCATTTTCATGAACGATATATATGTTTGTTAAAGCAATAATAAGTAAAACAAGTCCGATGCCGCCACTAATGATAAAACGAAACCATTTCGTTGGAAGCTTATCTTTAAATGAAAGGATATTTTGATCGTCTTGGAAGTTTGTCATTCGTTACCACTTCCTTTCTCTGTCTTTTTCTCTGTCGTTTGTTTTTCGATCGGTTGAATTGGTAAATATTTTAGTGTATTCCCATCGTCATTCATAATGTAAATGCGCGTGTATGGCAACACTTGTTCAAGCGTTTCGATCATTAGTCGTTGCTTTGTAATGTCTTTTGCGTTTTTATATTCTTCATACAAGGCGTTAAATTTTGCGACATCTCCATATGCTTTTTCAATGCGTGCTACTTTATCCGCTTCCGCTTGAGAAATTAATGCGTCTTTTTCCCCTTCGGCTTCTTTCGTTCGTTTATTTCGGTATTTATTCGCTTCGTTAATTTTCGTGTTCATCGTTTCGCGTGCATCTGTGACGTTTGTAAATGCTTTGCGCACTTCGTCATTTGGCAAATCCACATCTTGTAACTTCACAGCTAAAATAGAAATGCCGATATCGTATTTTTTCATTAATGCGGTGAGCGATTCGCGCACATCCGCTTCGATTTTTGCTTTTCCTGACGTTAAGGCATCGTCGATTTTTGAACTACCGATGACGCTGCGCAAGGAGGCAGATGTCGCATTGTATAAAATTTGTTCTGGTTCGTATGAACGATAAAGAAATTTCGCAGGATCGGTAATTTTCCATTGGACGACCATATCGGCGAGCACAATATTTTCATCGCCCGTAATCATTTTTGTATCCCCTTGATTTGAGGCGACAACTTTTCCGTTTTCTTCTTTGTATCCGAATTGTAAACTAAACGTTTCTCGCGATAACGTTTCGACCGTTTGAATCGGCCAAGGAAGCTTAAAATGTAGTCCTGGTGTTGTCACTTCCTCATCAATTTTCCCAAATGTTAAAATAATGGCTTGTTCCGATTCATCAACGGTGTACCATGACGTTAAGGCAACGACGAGAAGAAAAATGCCCAAAATAGTACCGATGATGATGCCGGTAAAGGAACGATTTTTCATATAAACCCACCTTTCTTGTTATTTATATGTATGTACGGAAAAAACAGAAAAAAGTTTCAATAAAAATGCTGATTGGTTCAGTGAATTCAGACAGTTTCAAAAATATATATGAGAGAGATACTTTGTTGTATAGGTTATAATATAAAGATTTTTGATCTCTATGCCTCGTTCTTATCACCAGACAAACTGGCACGATGACAAGCAGAGCAAATAATACCATCTAAAACAAAATTGCAACTTATATAATACTAACAAACAAAATACAAAAAAAACTATTTTTTATAATTATGGTTTTTGGTATAGTGTAGTTGTTTTAATTATCATTCATTAGGAGGGAATTATGAGGAAACTATTCATAATGATGATATTAGTATTCTTTATTGCGTACTTGACCCACAAAACAAATGAGGGAGCAAATTTTCATTCTCCAGTTTATTCAGGAAATGAACTAAAAATCGGGATTGTTGGGGATATTCCTAAGATTAGGGAAAAAATGTTTCTTTCATTCAAATGTCGATGGAAGACGTTTTGCAAAAAAAATTTGCAAACGTGGATAGTGTATTTATTACTAAAAAGCACTTAAAAGAGGCAGCTGAGCCACAGTATGCTAAAATTTATTGGGAATCCCCTATTCCGTTTGTTTTTATTGATTCTGAAAAGGTCTATTTGGCGTTTCTTGATGATCAATTAAGTTATGAAGACGCTCACATCATAAAATCAGGGGACTATGTAGTAGGATTTTATAAAGATACGTACTTTGGTATAGGACTTTACAATAACATTAGGAATGAGAAAACTATCCAAGACTGCTATTCTCGACTATTTGTTATTATAGAACGGTTTAAGAACACAGGTAAAATTTTAATTAAATAAGTGATGTGACACAAGTTTTATGTAATTACTGAGCAGAGAAAAAGAAAAAAGTTTACATGAAATGTAAACTTTTTGTTAGTTGCGCATTCAGTAGCTTACATATATTTTCGTTGAACGTTTCTTCCGTCGTATGTGAATAGTGTCGGTTTGTTTTCGATCATTGTTTCGATATGAACCGCACGGCCCCAAAGTTGATAAATGTAAGGAAGCACTTTTTCTAAATATTTCACGTCTAGTTCAATGCCTTCATACCAATGTTTTAAATATAGTTCTCCGTTGCGCATGTAGTCGCCATCGTTGACTGTAATGTATGGGAAGCCGCCGTTTACGCGAATGTTTACAAGTTGATCGCGTACATGTTCCCAATGTTTATCAACAATTTTGTAGTCTTTTCCTTGTTTTTGGAATAAGTACATATCTTCACGCATGACGAGTTCTTTCGTTAAATAGTTGCGCAAAAAAGAAATGTCGGATTCTAATTCGCGTACTTCAAATATTTTTGCGCGTCCTGAACCAGGTTTAACTCCGAGCTTTTTCATTTCTTCTGTCGGATTGTCCCACCGTTTTTCAATATCTTCAAAAATTTTCAGTCCTAAATAGTACGGATTAATGCCTGTACGTGAAGGTTGCACAACACTTGCATTTAATTTCGCAAATTCAATCGCTTCATCGCTCGTTAAATCCATTTCGCGTAAAATACGTTGATGCCAGTACGTCGCCCATCCTTCGTTCATAATTTTCGTTTCGAGCTGAGGCCAAAAATAAAGCATTTCTTCTCGCATCATCGTTAAAATGTCGCGCTGCCACTCGTCGAGTTCACGACTATATTCCTCAATAAACAGCAATAAATCTTTCTCAGGATGGGGAGGAAATTTTCTTCGTTTTTTTCGAGCAGGCGTTGTTTTTTTCTTTTCATCAAGAGACCATAAGTCGTCATATGGAGAAGGTTTTGGTGTTTCATGATTGTCTTCGTATACTTCCGTATCCGCAATCGTCCATGAAAGTTTTGGGCGCAGAAGGGAAGGATCAATATGTTCTTGAATGGCTAATACAGCGTCTAAAAACTTTTCGACTTCTTGCTTCCCGTATTCGTGTTCGTAATGTTTAATGCGTTCAGCCGTTGCCGCCATGCTTTCGACCATATCTCGTTTTGTGTTGCTAAAGCGAACGTTATTTTTAAAAAAGTCGCTATGGGCAAGTACGTGTGCGACAATTAATTTATTTTGAATGAGCGTATTTGTATTTAATAAAAATGCGTAGCACGGATCAGAGTTAATGACAAGTTCGTAAATTTTACTTAATCCGAGATCGTAATGAAGTTTCATTTTATGAAATTGTTTTCCGAAGCTCCAATGGGAAAAACGTGTCGGCATACCGTATGCCCCAAACGTGTAAATAATATCAGCTGGACAAATTTCATAACGCATTTCATAAAAATCGAGTCCAAACCCTTCAGCAATTTCTGTAATTTCGGCAATCGCTTTTTCTAATGCTTTTTGTTCATCTCGTTTCATCGCGCTCCCTCCTTATGACAATGTATGAACGAGCGCATCATTTGATACGTCACGATATGGATTGACTTTATATTTTCTTTCGTATATATTTAACTATGTTAAATATTTATGTCGTTAAAAAAGGTGGGATGTATATGGGAGAAACGTCGTTTTCTACGCTTGTTGAGCGATTAGAGCATGCGTTTTCGTTAGCCGTTCGCAAATTGGCAGCTGATTTAGCGAAAGAAGAGATTGGCTTAACGAAACCGCAGTTTTTTATTTTAAATTTGTTGTCAAAACGTGAAAAATGTACCGTGAGCGAATTGGCGGATGAAATGTTTGTCAAACCGAGCGCGATTACAACGATGATCGATCGCTTATATAAAAGCGGATTTGTATTGCGCGAACGGGATGAGGAAGATCGTCGCGTTGTGTATGTACAGTTGTCTGAAAAGGGGAAAGAAATGCTTGAACATGCGCGGGCGGAGCGAAGAAAAATTATTGAACGTTATTTAAAACAATTGCAACCCGATGAGCTTGAACAGTTTGTCCGTATCATCGAAAAAATTGTTGAGACAAATGAAAAAGAGGAGAAGTGATACACATGAAAGAACAGGCAGCAATACAAGCGAGCATGGCCGATATACAACAAAAGCGAGGCATTTTAATTACTGGATTACTTGTTGCGATGTTGTTTGGGGCGCTCGATGGAACGATTGTTGGCACAGCGTTGCCGCGCATCGTTGGAGAACTTGGTGGACTAAGTATGATGGCATGGCTTACAACAGCGTACATGCTTACATCAACAACGATTGTTCCGATTGCCGGGAAGCTTGCTGATTTGTTTGGAAGAAAGTCGATTTATGTTACAGGATTAGCGATTTTTATTATTGGTTCAGCGCTATGTGGCATTGCAGATACGATGACGCAGCTTATTATTTTCCGAGCCATTCAAGGAATTGGCGGCGGCATTATGATGCCGATGGCGATGATTGTCATTGGTGATTTATTTACGGGGGCAGAGCGTGCGAAATGGCAAGGTGTATTTGGTGGCGTATTCGGATTAGCGTCTATTCTTGGTCCACAAGTCGGTGGATGGATTGTTGATTCGTTAAATTGGCGTTGGGTGTTTTATATTAACCTTCCCGTCGGCATATTAGCTATTGTTCTCATTTCCCTCGGTTTGCATAATCATCGTATGGCTGAGCGTGTAAAGCTTGATTTGGCCGGCATGTTTACAATGGTTGTGGCCGTTGTTTCGTTGTTGTTAGCGTTAACGTTTGGTGGCGACAAATACGATTGGCTGTCATGGCAAATCATTTCTTTACTAGCTAGCTCGGTCGTGTTCTTCAGTTTATTTGTGTTTGTTGAACGGAAAGCCGAGGAGCCAATTATGCCGATTCATTTATTAAAAAATAAGACGTTTGTTGTGCTCAATAGTGTCGGCTTTTTTATGTCTGTTGGTATGTTTGGAGCGATTATGTTCGTGCCGCTCTTTATGCAAGGCATTATCGGGATGAGTCCGTCAGAATCGGGAACGATGATGTTTCCAATGATGTTTGCCCTTATTATCGCAAGCATGATCGGTGGACGGCTTGTGCAAAAAATTGGCGTACGTCCGCAAGTCATTGGTGGAATGGTGCTTGTAGCGCTTGGCTTTTTCTTATTGTCAACGATGGATGTCCATACAAATAAATGGACGGCGATGTCATTTATGGCGACGCTCGGTTTTGGGCTAGGATTCGTCAATCCAGTCATTACGCTTGCGTTGCAAGAAGTATTTCCAAAATCGCAGCTTGGCATCGTGACATCATCGAGCCAGTTTTTCCGTCAAATCGGTGGGACGTTTGGGGCAACATTGTTAGGGGCAATTATGAACCATCGTTCGAAAGATTTATTGGAAGCGAAGTTTCTTCCGTTATTACAACAATTACCGGAACAAGCGCATGCGATGATGGACTCGTTTAAACAACTCGTTGAATCGAATCCGCAAAGCGTATATTCGGTCATTTTAAATCCAGAGACGTTGAAAAAAATCCCTGAACAAATGCAACAAATGTTTGTGCCTGTATTAAAACAAACCCTTGTGGATGCGTTAAGCGATGTGTTTTTGTACGGATTGATTTTTGTTGGCATCGGCTTTATTTTTGCGATGTTTATCGGTCGCATTACCATTTCAAATCGAACGAATAAAATGAATGAAATGGAATAAATTATAAGTATAAAATAGACAACGATAAGGAATCGTTGTCTAATTTTGTTCGTATTTAAACCGTTTGCACAACAAAAACGAAATTTTTTATGAAAAAGTGCAACTTCCTCTTTCAACAAAGCGGTTTGTATATTAACATGAAAGAGTAAACAATATTGAAAGCGATTTATGTTGAATGAATCGAGGAGGATTTGACGTGAAAAAAGCTTGGTGGAAAGAAGCGGTTGCATATCAAATATATCCAAGAAGCTTTATGGATTCAAATGGAGACGGCATCGGTGATTTACAAGGGATTATCCAAAAGCTTGACTATTTAAAAGACCTTGGAATCGATGTCATATGGATTTGCCCGATTTATAAATCGCCAAACGCAGATAACGGCTATGACATTAGTGACTATCAAGACATTATGGAGCAGTTTGGCACGATGGAAGATTTCGATCAATTGCTTGAAGAAATTCATAAGCGCGACATGAAAGTCATTTTAGATCTCGTCATTAACCATACGAGCGATGAGCATCCGTGGTTTATTGAATCGCGCTCATCACGGGACAATCCGAAACGCGATTGGTACATTTGGCGCGATGGAAAAAACGGCAAAGAGCCAAACAACTGGGAAAGTATTTTTGGCGGTTCTGCTTGGGAATATGACGAGACGACGGACCAATATTATTTGCACGTGTTTGCGACGAAGCAGCCCGATTTAAACTGGGAAAATGAAGATGTTCGTCGCGCGCTATATGATATGATCAACTGGTGGCTTGACAAAGGAATTGATGGCTTCCGTGTCGATGCGATTTCACACATTAAGAAAAAAGAAGGTCTTCCTGATTTACCGAATCCAAAAGGTCTTGATTACGTTCCTTCGTTTGATGGACATATGAATCAAGAAGGAATTATGGAGTATCTTCGTGAACTCAAAGCGCAAACGTTTGCGCGTTACGACATTATGACGGTTGGCGAAGCAAACGGAGTGACTGTAGAGGAAGCGGAAGATTGGGTCGGTGAAGAAAACGGTATTTTTAATATGATTTTTCAGTTCGAGCATCTCGGACTTTGGCAAAAAGGAACAGATGGCGGTGTCGATGTTCGGAAATTAAAACGTGTATTAACGAAATGGCAAAAAGGGTTAGAAGGCATTGGATGGAATGCGCTATTTCTTGAAAACCATGACCAACCGCGTTCGGTGTCGACGTGGGGAAATGATGAGCAATATCTTGTTGAAAGTGCAAAAGCGTTAGGAGCACTATATTTCCTTATGCAAGGGACGCCGTTTATTTATCAAGGACAAGAAATTGGTATGACGAACGTACAGTTTGAAACAATTGATGAATATGACGATGTCGCTATTAAAAATTATTATCGCATTGAGCGCGCCAAAGGCCGTTCTCATGAAGAAGTGATGCGCTGGATTTGGAAAAATGGCCGCGACAATTCGCGCACACCGATGCAATGGTCCGATGAAAAAAATGCCGGCTTTACGACAGGAACGCCTTGGATTGGTGTGAATGAAAACTATAAGCAAATTAACGTTCAAAAGCAGCTAAATGATCCAAATTCTGTTTTAAACTTTTATAAACGTATGATTCAACTTCGTAAACAACATGACGTATTCGTTTATGGAACATATGATTTAATATTAGAAAACCATAAAGCAATTTATGCGTATACGCGCACATTAGGTGATGAAAAAGCAGTCGTCATCGTGAACTTAACAGACCGAAAAACGATGTATCGCTATGACTCGTTAAAATTGAATAGTGAACAACTTGTGTTAACAAACTATGATGTCAAACAACATAAACATGTGACACGTTTTACATTGCGCCCATACGAAGCGCGCGTATATGTCATGAAATGATGATGAAATCCCCTTTTCCGATATGGAAGAGGGGATTTCACATTTTTTTCGTAATCATTTCATACTTTTCACATCTCTTTTTTGTACATTCATGGCAAGCACATCTTTTTAAACGGAGGGATTTTTGTGAAAAAAACGCGCCATTTACATTTATGGATCGGGCTCATTTGTTCTGTATTTTTACTTTTAGAAGCGGTCACAGGGTTGTTGTTAACAGAGCGCTGGTTAATGGGAATGAGCGGTCATTCGCATGATAATCATGAACATGCGCATGGAGATGGCCATGGACATGCGAAGTTAAACATGATTGATGCGGTGAAAAAAGCAAGCGAGTCTGGAGCGTTTTCAATGGACGAAGTTGGTGTTGTGATGAATCATGGGATGTATATGGTAAGGTTAAACGATAAAGATGGAACGTTAGTGACGATTGCACCAGATGGTACAGTTGTAAAAAAAGAAGTGAATACATTCGCATCGTTTGTACGTGCCATTCATGTTGGGAAACTTGGGATTTGGAACCGTCTCATGATCGATGTGGCTGCGATTGCGATTATCATTTTAACGGTCACAGGGATTTATTTATCTGTGAAAATTTTGCGGGCGCAAACGAAGGCGAAACGAAGAAACATAGCTGCATAAACGAAAAAGCACTTCGCAACAACCGTTGGTGCGAAGCGCTTTTTAACTAATTCGTTTCGTAGGTGTTTGTTGAATTTTCCCTGTTCCGTTGCAAAACGAACATGTTTTATAAAGCGACAAACAAATTTTCATTTTCTTTTTTCCAAAGCACTTTGGACAAATCGTTTTTAATGCCATATCGATCACCTCACAAAAGTAAGCGTTTTCAATTATAGTATACCCCGTTTTTATGCCATGTGTGCACAACAATTTTGTCCATTTTTAAACAGGTTGGCGTGCGCCAACCTGTTTTATTTGCGTGAATGTACTTCGTAAATCGCAAACTTCAAATAATCCCCTTCATCGGCGGCAAGCAGTTTCGGATGATCATATCCTGCGCCACTCCAATGAATTTGACGTAAAATTTTCTTTGCATCAAACGCTGCTTCTGCGACCATCGCTTGGAACATATCAGGATGCACATGATACGAACAACTCGCTGTTACGAAAAAGCCGCCGTCTTTGACGAGTTTTAAGCCGTTTAAATTAATATCCTTATAGCCGGCAAGCGCTTTTGGTACCGCATGAGCGGACTTAGCAAACGCTGGAGGATCAATAATGACGACATCCCATTTTTCCCCCTTTTGTACACATTCTCTTAAATAATCAAACGCGTTCGCAACGACGAAATCCACGTTTGTAAATCCGTTTAGCTCAGCGTTTCTTTTTGCCGTTTCAATCGCATGTTCAGAAATGTCGACAGCGGTCACATGTTTTGCTCCGTATAAGCAGGCGTTTAACATAAATGAGCCTGTATGCGTAAAACAATCGAGCACAGTCGATTCGCTTGTAATGAGCGGCTTGATCGCGGCGCGATTTTGGCGCTGATCGAAGAAAAACCCTGTTTTTTGCCCGTTTTCAATGTCGACAATATATTTGACGCCATTTTCTTCAATTTGTACGTTCGTATCGCACGTGCCGTACCAAAATCCTTTTTCTTGTTTCAGCCCTTCTAATTCACGCACGTGGACGTCGTTGCGCAAATAAATGGCTTTCGGTTGAAAGACGTCGAGAAGCGCTTGTAAAATCCATTCTTTTCTTTTCTCCATGCCGAGCGATAAAATTTGCACAACGAGCACATCTTCGTATTTATCGACAATGAGCCCAGGTAAAAAATCCGCTTCTCCATAAATGGCGCGACATGAACGAACGCCCGGAATCATGCGCTCACGATGCGCCCACGCTTGCCGAATGCGATTCATAAAAAATTGAGCATTTAATTCATCATTTGGATTTTGCGTTAACACGCGCACGATCATTTGTGATTTCGGGTTAATGTACCCTTTCGCTAAAAAATGACGTTGATGGTTATATACGTTGACGAAATCACCTGGCTCAACGTCTCCCTCAATATAGTCAACTTCGCTTTGAAACACCCACGGATGTCCAAGCTCAAGCCGCTTTTTTCTTTTTCGTTTTAAAAATACATTCGCCATACATTCCACTCCTGAACTATATATTCGCTACTTTAGCATACAGGAAGAACACGATGTGCGCAAATAATGGAGAAAAATATTTGACAAAACAATGAAATATGCTAATATTAGTGACAAAGTGAATGATGCAAATGCATTCCACTAGGGGGGCCTTTAGATAGGCTGAGATCAAAGTGTGCCTTTGAGACCCTTAGAACCTGATCTGGATCATACCAGCGTAGGGAAGTGGAGACGGTGCGAAGTGTGTCTATATGCCAATTTCCATCGTTTACAAAACCACTTTCTTTGCGCAAAGAAAGTGGTTTTTTATTTTTTCATAAGGGGGAGAGGAGATGTTGTTTTCAGAACAGTTGCGCAAAGCTGTCGATCCGATTTGGGAAGCGAGTTTTCATCATCCGTTTGTCAAACAACTAGGAGAAGGGACGCTAGATTTACGTTGTTTTCGGTATTATGTATTACAAGATTCATATTATTTGACACACTTCGCGAAAGTGCAAGCGCTTGGCGGGGCGATGGCTGACGATTTACAAACGACTGCAAGCATGGCGAATCATGCGCAAAATACGTATGAAGCTGAGCTTCGTTTACATGAAACGTTTATGAAAGAGCTCGGCATTACAGAAGAAGAAAAGGCATCATTTGTTCCTGCACCAACCGCGTATGCATACACGTCACATATGTATCGGGCAGCGTTTGCAGGACACTTCGGTGATGTATTAGCGGCCATTTTACCGTGCTATTGGTTATATTACGAAATTGGCGAGAGATTAAAGCATTGTAAGCCGAATCATCCGATTTATGCGAAATGGATTGAAGCGTACGGCTCCGATTGGTTTAGACAGCTTGTCGAACAACAAATTGCGCGCTTAAATGACATAGCGAAAACAGTAAGTGAAAAAGATTTAGAGCGAATGAAGCAACACTTTTGGATCAGCAGTCAGTATGAATATTTATTTTGGGATATGGCGTACAAATTAGAACGTTGGCCAATGGAAGAGGAGGATGTTTATGCAAACGAAAGGGCTTAAATTAACAGACGTATTAACGACCGTTGTTGTAGCGATTGTGTTTGGGATTGTGTATAAAGTGTGGGGACCGCTTTACTATGCGGTGAAACCGCTTGGACTTCATCTCGATCAACTCATTTATGGCATGTGGTTTATTGCTGCGACAGTGGCATATTTGTTGATTCGTAAGCCAGGAGTGGCGTTGCTTGCGGAAGTCGCTGCTGCCTCAGGGGAGTTTTTAGCTGGATCTGAGTGGGGACTAGAAGTGTTATTTTACGGTTTTGTGCAAGGATTGCTGGCTGAGCTTGTTTTCGCTGCTTTCCGTTATAAACGTTTCGACGTGGCGGTTGTGTCGCTTGCTGCCGTCGGTTCAACAATCGCTTCATTAGTGCTTGATTTTTACAAAGGATATATTGATCAATTAGCGTGGTGGAATTTAACATTATTTATCGGTGCGCGTTTCGTTGGAGCGATCATCATTGCTGGGGTATTTGCCTATTCGCTTGTCAAAGCGCTCGAAGCGACAGGTGTGACGCAACTGTTGCGCCCGACGACAAAAGAAGATTACGACTCGCTTGATCAATAGAAGGTGACATCGTTGATACACATTGAGCAATTGCGCTTAAAGTTTCCGGGGGCGGAAAAACGGTTATTTACCGATGTATCGCTTTCGATTAAAAAAGGAGAAAAAGTGTTGCTTTTAGGTCCATCAGGGTGTGGAAAATCGACGTTATTACAAGTGATGGCAGGCATTATTCCGCGCTCGATCGATGTGCCGATGAAAGCAAAAGCGCTTCACATTCCAAAGCAAGTCGGCTATGTGTTTCAAGATCCGGATGCGCAGTTTTGCATGCCGTACGTCGATGAAGAAATTGCGTTTGTTCTTGAGAATCTCGGTGTGCCACGTGCGGAGATGAAAGAAAAAATCGAGCGTGTTCTTCAACGCATGCACCTTCGTCTTCCGCACGTTCACGTGCCGATTCAAACGTTATCGGGAGGAATGAAGCAGCGGTTAGCGATTGCCTCTGTCTTGGCGCTTGACCCGCATGTGTTATTTTTAGATGAGCCGACAGCGCTTCTCGATGAAGAAGGAACAAAAGCCGTATGGGAAACGTTAAAAGAAGTAGCGGACGACCGAACAGTTGTTATCGTTGAGCATAAAATTGATCATATTCTCGATTTTGTTGAGCGCATCATTTTGTTTAACGCATGTGGTGAAATCATTGCTGATGGCCCAACGGACCATATATTTTCGACGTATCGTTCGTTTATTGCCGAACAAGGCATTTGGTATCCACAAGTGTGGGAGACGTATGAAAAGCCAAAAACAGCGCAGCAGCCGTATCATGAGTCAGACGTGCTTTTACATGTACAGTCGCTCCGCGGTTTTCGACAAAAAGAAGAAAAAATCGCAGTCGATGATGTCGTCATTCGTGCAGGTGAATGGATTGCGATTACAGGGGAAAATGGCGCAGGAAAAAGTACGTTGCTGCAAAGCTTCATGAAGTTAATTCGAACAGAAGGCGATATGTATTGGCAAGGAGAGCTAGTAAAAAATGATGGGGTATTATACGATCACATCGCTTTTGTATTTCAAAACCCAGAGTTTCAATTTGTTACAAATCGTGTAGATGATGAGCTCGCTTATTGTTTACGTCTTGAACAACGCCTGGAATATGAAATAGAAGAGGAAGTAGAGAGGTTGCTTAGGCGTTTTCATTTAAGTGCGCAACGGCATTTGCATCCGTACCAATTGTCGATGGGACAAAAGCGGCGGTTAAGTGTTGCCGCTTCAGTGACGGATCGCCATCGCATATTGCTTCTTGATGAACCGACGTTCGGGCAAGATGCAAAAAATACGTTTGCGTTGCTCGAATGGCTTGAAGCGTATCGGCAACAAGGAAAGGCGATTGTCATGGTGACGCACGATGAGCGCATCGTGTCTCAATTTGCGACGAGACGATGGGTCATTGAAAAAGGAAAGCTTGTCGCCGATGAAACGATCGTGCCGCGGACGGTTGTGCGAGGTGGGATATGGTGAGATGGAGCATCGAACATAAAGAGACATGGTTGCACCAAACGAACCCAACCGTAAAATTATTGTTATTTTTGCCGATGTTTATCGTTATTGTTTTTGTCCATAACCCGAACGTGCTCATCAATTGGACGATCGGCTTTACGGCGTTATTTATGTTGTTTAGCGGTTATCGAATAAAGCATATGCTTTTGTTTTTCGTTCCGTTTTTCTTCATTTTCATTTCTACGTCGTCTTCCATGATTTTATTTGGAAAGGGAGAGACGACGTGGTTTCGCTTCGGTCTTATTCATGTGACGGAAGAAAGCTTTTATCGCGGCGTTCATCTCGGATTTCGTACGCTTTTGTTTGCGATTTTCGGGTTAATGTTTGCGCTTACGACAAAGCCGGTGTTTTTATTTTATTCACTGATGCAACAAGCGAAATTGAAACCAAAATATGCGTATAGTTTTTTAGCAGCCATACGTTTATTGCCAATGATGGTAGAAGAGTTTCAAACGGTGCACCAAGCATTAAAAGTACGTCGAGCCGCCAAAGCGAAAGGGTTTCGCGGGAAGCTTGAACTGATGAAACGATACGCGATTCCGCTTTTATCACAAAGCATTCGCCGCGCTCAACGCATTGCCGTAGCGATGGAAGCGAAAGGATTTACAAATGAACGAGCGAGAACGTTTTATTATGAACTGACGCTCGGAAAATATGACGTCTATTTATTCGTTGTCATATGCGTCATTGTTGCGGTCGGATATTACGCTGCTCATGCGTTTCCATACGTTGCGATTAAGGATGTGCGTTAAGATGAAAGAGCTTCATCTCATCTCGACGGGAAAGCAGTCCATTGAAACGTTTGTTCATATTTCGTCGTTCGTACATGCATATGCTGACTTTATTCATATTCGTGAAAAACATCGTTCGGCAAAAGAGATTGGGATAATTGTGGAACAGTTGCTTGAAGCAAATGTCCCAGCACAAAAAATAGTCATTAATGATCGGGTGGACGTCGCTGTCGTTTATGGCGTTGGCGGCGTTCAGCTCGCCCATCATAGCTTGCCTCCCAAACAAATAAAAGGGAAGTTTCCTTTTTTGCGCGTCGGTTGCTCCGTGCACACGTTTGAAGAAGCGAAACGGGCGGAAAAAGAAGGAGCGGACTACGTCATTTTCGGACATATATACGAAACGAATTGTAAAGAAGGACGAAAGCCGCGCGGGCTTTCATCGTTGCGTCAGTTGATAAGTCACGTACGCATTCCTGTCGTGGCCATTGGAGGCGTTAAACCTTTCCATGTTCGTGATGTGTTCATGACGGGAGTGAAAGGAATTGCCGTTATGTCGACGGTGTTTGAGGCGGATGATCCGCTACATATGGTTCAACGATATAGGAAACAAATGGGGGCGAATACATGGACGTTTTAATTGTTGGGGGAGGCATTATCGGCAGTAGCATCGCTTTTGAGTTAGCGAAAAGAGGAGCATCAGTCGTTGTCATTGAACGGGGAGAGTTAGCGCAAGAAGCATCATCGGCAGCAGCTGGGATGCTCGGTGCGCATTCTGAGTTTTCGACAGACCACCCGCTCATTCCGCTTGCTTTGGCGAGCCAAGCGGCATTTCCAGCCGTTATTGCCGAATTGCGAGAATTGACAAATATTGAAGTCGAGTGGAATGAAGCAGGAATGTTAAAGTTGGCGACAACGATGGAAGAGTACGAAAAATTAACGGAACATTATGAATTTTGGGGGCGCATACAACCACAGCACGTCCGCTGGTTAACACCGAAAGAAGTGGCGGACATGGAACGAAATGTACGAAATGAATATGGTGCGATGTACACGATTGATCAACAAGTGAACGCGAAACAACTATCAGTCGCTTTTGCTCATGGAGCAATGGCGAAAGGAGCCCGTGTTTTACCGTATACGGAAGTGTACGATTTTATTTTCGAACGGGAACGTGTTGTAGGAGTGAAAACGACGAGCGGAACGTTATATGCTGAACGTATCGTCATCGCGTGTGGTGCATGGACGCCAATGTTAGCTGAAAAGTTGCGGTTATCGCTACATATGTATCCGGTCAAAGGAGAATGTGTTTCGGTTACGACAGAAACACCGCTTTTACAAACGACTGTATTTGCGAAAAACGGCTGTTATATTGTGCCGAAAGCGAACAATCGCTTGATCATCGGGGCTAGCGCCATCGCGCATTCGTTTGCCAAAACGGTGCAAACATGTAGCGTACAACATTTGCTAGCGCGTGCGATGCAAATCGTTCCGGCTATCGCTCATTCCACATTTGAAAAAGTGTGGGCAGGCATTCGGCCGCAAACAAAAGATGGCATGCCTTATATCGGAGCGCATCCACAATATGAGAACGTATTCGTTGTAACAGGGCATTATCGAAACGGCATTTTGTTAAGCGCCATCACAGGAACAATTGTAAGCGATATGCTTGAAAGAAAAGATGTGCCATTTGATATGATGCCGTTTTCGCTAACAAGAAAGGGGGAGGGGAATGCGTTGCATCATTAACGGTGAGATGATTGACTTGCCAGCTCACATTCGTACTGTCGCTCAACTGTTACAACATTTTCGCATTCATGAAAAGATCGCGATCGTTGAAATCAATGCGAACATTATTATGAAAGAGAAATATGAGCATACAGCCATCGCTGACGGTGATCGCATTGAAATCGTTCATTTTGTAGGGGGAGGATAATATGTTACAAATCGGTCCGTATACATTTCAATCTCGTTTATTGCTTGGGACAGGGAAATTTCCGAACATCGATATTCAAAAAGAAGCGGTTGAAGCGTCGGGAGCAGAAATTTTAACGTTTGCGGTGCGACGAATGAACATTTTTGCACCCGATCAACCGAATTTTTTAGAAAAAATAAATATAACAAAATATAAACTGCTACCGAATACAGCCGGGGCGAAAACAGCGGAAGAAGCGGTGCGCATCGCCCGTTTAGCAAAAGCTTCTGGGCTTTGTGATATGGTGAAAGTAGAAGTGATTGGGTGCGATCAAACGTTATTACCTGATCCGATCGAGACGTTGAAAGCAACAGAAATGTTATTAGAAGAAGGATTTATCGTTTTACCGTACACGTCAGATGATGTTGTGCTAGCGAAGCGACTGCAACAACTCGGTTGCCATGCGATCATGCCTGGCGCATCACCGATCGGTTCAGGACAAGGAATTATGAATCCATTAAACATTCAATTCATTATTGAACAAGCCACTGTTCCCGTCATTATCGATGCAGGCATTGGCGGTCCAGCTGATGCGGCATTGGCAATGGAATTAGGTGCGGATGGAGTATTGTTAAATACAGCTGTTGCTTCTGCGAAAGATCCTGTAAAAATGGCGAAAGCGATGAAGCTTGCGATTGAAGCGGGGAGACTTGGGTATGAAGCGGGACGTATTCCGAAAAAGAAATATGCAACAGCGAGTAGCCCGAGCGAAGGGATGAGCGTCATCTAATGGACCGTTATTCACGCCAACAATTGTTTGCGCCAATTGGAGAAAGAGGGCAGCAATCCATTCGTGAAAAACATGTGCTCCTTATTGGCGCAGGAGCGCTTGGAGCGGCAAATGCAGAGACGCTTGTACGTGCAGGGATTGGGAAAATAACAATCATTGATCGCGATTATGTTGAATGGAGCAATTTGCAACGCCAACAGCTATATACGGAAGAAGATGCAACAAATCGATTGCCGAAAGCCATTGCTGCTGCTGTGCATTTGCGAGCCATCAATCGCGATGTGGTCGTTGAACCGATTGTAGCTGATGCGGACGCTCGCTTGCTTGAACATGTTGTCGCCCGTGAACGTCCCCACGTTATGATCGATAGTACGGATAATTTTGACGTGCGTATGATCATCAACGATGTGTCGCAAAAGTATGATGTGCCGTGGATTTATGGGGCGTGCGTAGGAAGTTACGGTTTAAGTTATGTGATCGTTCCGAATGAAACGCCATGTTTGCGTTGTTTACTTGAAGAAGTTCCGCTTGGCAACGCGACATGCGATACCGTTGGGATCATTAGTCCTGTCGCTCATATGGTTGTTGCGCATCAAACGGCTGAAGCGTTAAAAATATGCGTGCATGCTCAAGTGAATCGGAAACTTGTTTCATTTGATATATGGCACGGACAATATCGCATGATCGATGTGCATAAGTTAAAAAAAGACGATTGTCCATCGTGTAGTGAAAAACGAACGTATCCAGCCCTTCAATATGAAAATGAAACGAAATTTGCGGTGTTGTGTGGGCGGGAAACTGTACAAATTCGTCCTGCACATCGAGGAGAGCGAGAGTGGACAACGCTTCTTTCATTTTTAACAAAACGTGGAATTCAAGTGGAACAAAACGACTACTTGTTTTCGTTTACGATTCATCGCTATCGCTTCGTTGTTTTTTCCGATGGGCGTGTATTCATTCATGGCACAAATGATGTTCAAGAAGCAAAGCGGCTATATTATCAATATTTGGGGTGAAAGCATGGTATATAAAGCGTTGACGATTGCCGGTTCAGATAGCGGCGGGGGAGCGGGTATTCAAGCGGATTTAAAAACGTTTCATCAATTCCATGTGTTTGGCATGTCAGCCATTACTGCAGTTACTGCGCAAAATACGCTCGGTGTACAAGGGATATATCCGCTCCCTGTTGAAGCGGTTGAAAAGCAAATGGATTCGATTGCCGTTGATTTGTCGCCAGATGCAATAAAAACAGGGATGTTATTTAGTGAAGATATGATTGAATGTGTTGCTTATAAAATAAAACAACATCGGTGGACGCGAGTAGTCGTCGATCCGGTTATGGTCGCCAAAGGTGGTTCGCGGCTATTGAAACAAGAGGCAGTCGAAGCGCTGCAACGCCATATGTTGCCGCTCGCTTACGTGTTAACACCGAACATTCCGGAAGCGGAAGTGTTGACAAATATGCGAATTGAAACGTTAGAACAACGAAAAGAAGCAGCGAAAAAACTTCATGACATGGGTGTAAAGTATGTCGTTATGAAAGGTGGACACGGGGAAGGAAATGAACTTGTCGATCTTTTATACGATGGGGAACAATTTTACGAATGGAAAAGTAAACGCGTTCATACGAAACATACGCACGGTACAGGATGTACGTTTGCTGCCGCTATTACAGCACAACTTGCAAAAGAAAAAACAATATACGAAGCAGTAGATGTGGCGAAACGATTTATTCAAGCGGCGATTGAACAAACGCTGCACATTGGCGGCGGGCATGGGCCGACAAACCATTGGGCATTTCATGAATAAAAAATGTTCACATCATTGACAAACACATTCGTTCCCACCATTGTTAAAATGAAAATGGGGAATATATTGATGGAGGGGACGAACGAGTGGAAGAACTTTCAATTACGCTAAATATTACGTACGTGTTGCTTTTAACGTTTTTTATCGGTACAACGCTAATCGAGTCATAAGAACGGCTGTGCATATGTACAGTCGTTTTCTTTTTCAGTTAAATTTGGTATGATTAATGTATATATTTATGATAACCAATACTTTTTATTAGGAGTGTGAATGTTCATTGGGAGATTTACCTCTGAGTTTAATTTTTTTACTCATTGCTTTAATTTTATTATCCGCCTTTTTTTCAGCTTCAGAAACAGCGTTTTCGAGCGTCAATAAGATTCGCTTAAAAAACTATGTCGATGAAAAGCGACGTGGCAGTAAAAAAGCACTATATATTGCAGAAAACTTCGATGAAGCCCTCTCTACCATTTTAGTTGGGAATAACATCGTGAACATTGCCGCAGCGTCCATTTCTGCCAAAGTGGCGACAGATTTGTTTGGTGGCAGTACAGGTCTTGTCATTAGCACCGTTGGCATGACGATTTTAATTTTAATTTTTGGTGAAGTATTGCCAAAGTCATTGGCGAAAGAACATGCGGAGTCGTTTTCACTTCTTATTTCCGATGTACTATATATGCTTATTCAACTATTTACTCCCGTTACAGCATTGCTCGTCATGTTAAAAAAACTTGTATCGAAATTCGTTGGCCATCAAGCAGATATTCCTTCTGTAACAGAAGAAGAAATTAAAGTCATGGTCAATTTAAGTGAGGAAGAGGGAGTGATTGATAATAAAGAGAAAGAGCTCGTCCATCGTTCGCTCGATTTTAATGATATTTTAGTTGGTGAAATTTTTACACCCCGTATCGATATGGTTGCAGTAGAAGTGAATCAGCCCGTTGAAGAAATTCGCGACATTTTTTTACGTGAACGATATTCGCGCGTGCCGGTATATGAAGGAGATATTGATAACGTCATCGGCATTTTATCGGAAAGCGACTTTTTTAGTCAACTCGTACAAGGGAAAGAAGTCAACGTTCGCGAGTTGTTGCGTACGCCGCTATTTGTTGTTGAATCGATGCGCATCTCTACATTGTTGCCTGAATTGCAAAAAAGTAAAGTACATATGGCGATCGTTATCGATGAGTTTGGCGGCACATCGGGATTGATTACGTTAGAAGATATTTTAGAGCAAATTGTCGGCGAAATATGGGATGAACATGATGAAGCGGTGAAAACGTTCCAAAAAATTAACGATTACGAATATGAATTTAATGCCGAATTACCGCTTGATGAGTTTTGTGACATTTTAGGAATTGATGAATTAGAAAGTTCTTCTCATACGCTTGGAGGATGGGTGTTTGAAATGTTTGAACGCATCCCCACCGTTGGGGAATCGTTTGAATACGAATCATTAACCGTCACCGTTCGCCAAGTGGAAAACCGTCGTATTCGCAAAGTGCTCGTTCGCATTCGTGAACCGATTATGGAAAATGTGTAAAAAGGGAGCGATTCGCTCCTTTTTTTGTTGACATCTTTGTCAACTTCCATTACGATGAATAAGCGTAAAAACCGATAAGATTAATGGGGGTTATATGATGAAAAAGTGGTTATTAATGATCGCATTGTTCGTAATTGGGGTATTGCTGACGGGTTGCGGTCAAAATGAAAAAGAAAACGACTTATTTGCTCAAATAAAAGAAAAAGGGGAATTAAAAATCGGAACGGAAGGAACATATCCGCCGTTTACGTTTCATGACGAAACAGGAGAGTTAACAGGATTTGACGTTGAAATTGCTAAAGAAGTAGCAAAACGTCTCGGTGTGAAACCTGTATTTGTAGAAACACAGTGGGATGCAATGTTTGCTGGCTTAGATGCGAAACGTTTTGATATGATTGCGAACCAAGTCGGTATTCGTCCAGATCGTCAAGAAAAATACGACTTTTCTGATCCGTATATTACGTCAGCAGCTGTTCTCGTCGTTCATAAAGAAAACCAACAGTTGAAATCGTTTGACGACCTAAAAGGGAAAAAAGCAGCACAATCGATGACGAGCAACTATGCTGATTTAGCTCGTTCATACGGGGCTGAAGTGGTAGGAGTAGAAGGGTTTAATCAAGCGATTGAACTGTTAAATTCGAAACGAGTCGATGCAACGATTAACGATAAATTATCTGTCCTTGATTTTCTTAAACAAAAACCAGACGCTCCCATTCAAATTGTGGCTACACACGATGATGCTTCCCAAAGCGGACTTATGTTCCGAAAGGGGAGCGACACGCTTGTTGAAGCTGTAAACAAAGCGCTAAAAGAGATGATGGAAGACGGCACGTATGCAAAAATTTCAGAAAAGTGGTTTGGTGAAGATGTATCTAAGTAATATGTGGATTGATCCAGAACGATTAGAAAGATTGATGAATATAGCAGAAAGTTCCCTTCTCCCTTTGGTGAAGGGAGCTTTGTTATATACGATTCCGTTAGCGATGATAACGTTTATTATCGGCTTGGCTATTGCACTTTTCACTGCTTTAGCTCGGCTATCCACCATAAAAACGTTGCAATGGGTGGCGCGTGCGTATGTGTCGGCCATTCGCGGCACACCATTGCTTGTGCAATTGTTCATTATTTTTTATGGTTTTCCAACTGTCGGGATAACAATCGATCCGTTTCCAGCTGCAATCATTGGTTTTTCACTCAATGTCGGAGCATACGCATCCGAAATTATTCGTGCCGCCATTTTATCGATTCCAAAAGGTCAATGGGAGGCGGCATATTCTCTCGGAATGGACGATGTGCAGACGTTACGCCGTATTATTTTGCCACAAGCTGCACGCGTATGTATTCCTCCGTTATCGAATACGTTTATTAGCTTAGTGAAAGATACATCTCTCGCTTCGCTCATTCTTGTTGCTGAAATGTTTCGAAAGGCACAAGAAATTGCGGCGACCAATTATGAGTTTTTATTGCTTTATACCGAAGCGGCACTGATTTATTGGATCATTTGCTTTGTCCTTTCAATTGTCCAAGCGATCATTGAAAAACGATTCAGTCGTTATGTTGTTCGATAAACGAATAAGGAGAGCTACGATGTTAGTTGTTGAAGGATTGCGTAAAACGTTTGGAAATCATGACGTGTTAAAAGACGTTCATTTAACGGTGAAAAAGGGAGAAGTTGTTGTCATTATCGGCCCATCGGGATCAGGAAAAACGACGTTATTGCGTTGTTTAAACGTATTGGAAATGCCTGATCGTGGAACAGTAACGATCGATGGTGAGCAACTTCAATTTATAAACAAGTTATCAAAAAAAGAAATCATACATTTTCGTCGATTGACAGGAATGGTGTTTCAAGCATACAACTTATTTCCACATATGACAGCGCTTGAAAATGTTATGGAAGGGCCGATGACCGTTAAACGACTAAGCAAACATGAAGCAAAAGAAAAAGCGGAACAATTGCTTATGAAAGTCGGATTAAAAGATCATATGCATATGTACCCATTTCAATTATCCGGAGGGCAACAACAACGTGTCGGCATCGCACGGGCGCTTGCGATGGAGCCGAAAGTATTGTTATTTGATGAACCGACGTCAGCATTAGATCCGGAACTTGTTGGTGAAGTGTTGAAAGTGATGAAAGATTTAGCGAATGAAGGAATGACGATGGTCGTTGTAACTCATGAAATGCGCTTTGCGCGTGAAGTTGCTGATGAAGTGATCTTTTTTGATGAAGGAATGATCATTGAACGTGGTCATCCGGAGCAACTTTTTACAAATCCAACACATGAACGAACACGTCAGTTTTTACAACGTATTCAGTAAAAGGGGCTGACCCAAAAGTCCGCTAAAAAGCGGACTTTTGGGAGTTGGTTTTCATATTTTGTAAAATAAGAGAGGGATTTACCTCTCATTTTTCTATTTCTTAAGCCTCTAAGGATCGTTGTTTGTCCT
>NZ_JAHZOF010000008.1:0-148661 GCF_019553625.1 Anoxybacillus sp. ST70 | reverse complement strand
ACGCGAGCTGGGTTCAGAACGTCGTGAGACAGTTCGGTCCCTATCCGTCGCGGGCGTAGGAAATTTGAGAGGAGCTGTCCTTAGTACGAGAGGACCGGGATGGACGCACCGCTGGTGTACCAGTTGTCCCGCCAGGGGCACAGCTGGGTAGCTATGTGCGGAAGGGATAAGCGCTGAAAGCATCTAAGCGTGAAGCCCCCCTCAAGATGAGATTTCCCATCGCGTCAAGCGAGTAAGATCCCTTGAAGATGACAAGGTAGATAGGTCCGAGGTGGAAGCGTGGCGACACGTGCAGCTGACGGATACTAATCGATCGAGGACTTAACTAAACACACAAGAAAAGCGTAGGCGACAATGCAACCCCTGTTATCTAGTTTTGAAGGAATAATCCTTCATCATATTGCTCGGTGACGATGGCGGAGAGGTCACACCCGTTCCCATCCCGAACACGGAAGTTAAGCTCTCCAGCGCCGATGGTAGTTGGCGGGACACCGCCTGCGAGAGTAGGACGTTGCCGGGCGGACATAGCAAGTTAGAGAGCATCTCTATTTTGTTCTCTAACTTTTTTTGTCCATGTATTTGCGTTTAACGCTTTTACAATCCTCTCCCCCATAGTGAAGAGCTAACCGATATTGGTTAGCTCATTTTTTATTTAATTTCCACTTTTCTTTTTATATGATCAGGAACGAGGCGATGAAGATGAATAAAAAGTAGCCCGTTCTCGTATACAGCATTGACTTTTTCTCCCACAGGGAAAGGAAGTTGCATGACTCGCTCAAACGGTCCTTGTGTAATTCCTTCTTCAATTAATTCAAACCCTTCAAAATGTAATTGAACGTTTGCTTTGATTTCTAACGTATTGTAATGAATATATACTTCCGCATCGTGTACATCCTGTAAACCTGGGATTGCAACGATGACGAGTAATTCATTTTCACGACGATACATATTGATGCCAGGTGTATGAGAAGAAAAAACGTTTGATGAATTCCAAAAAGGATTAGAAAAAAACGCTTCCCATTGTTTCGTCCAGTCCATTATTTTTCCTCCTTTCTCTTTTTCTTTTTACTATACGATGCAATAAATAAAATGGTGATTTTTAAGCAAAAACCGAACATTAAATATTTTATTTTTAAAAATGTTCGATTTTGTGTTGACATGATTTAAAAATGACTGGTAAGATGAAAGTAAGTGAATACGTTATGGAACCCTCATATAATTTTGGGAATATGGCCCGAAAGTCTCTACCCAATAACCGTAAATTATTGGACTATGAGGGAAAGGATCTTATTGGCTTTTTTCACCCCATGGGCGAAATATGTCCAGAACGATGCTTTCCCTTATTATCGAGGGCATCGTTCTGGATTTTTTTCTGAATGATAAAAAGAGGTGAATATAGATGCAGCCACTTGTAGCTGTTATTATGGGCAGTCAGTCAGACTGGGAAACGATGCGTTATGCGTGCGATATATTAGAAGAGTTACGTGTTCCGTTCGAAAAAAAAGTTGTTTCAGCCCATCGTACGCCAGACTATATGTTTGCATATGCCGAATCAGCGGAAGAACGCGGAATAAAAGTGATCATTGCTGGAGCGGGCGGGGCTGCACATTTACCGGGAATGGTAGCAGCAAAAACAACAATTCCAGTTATTGGGGTACCGGTAAAATCTCAGGCGCTAAACGGTTTAGATTCTTTACTCTCCATTGTTCAAATGCCAGGCGGGGTACCAGTAGCGACAGTAGCGATTGGAAAAGCAGGTGCGATAAACGCAGCGTTGCTTGCTGTTTCGATTCTTGGAACGTATGAGCCAACGTATATGGAAGCATTGCGCAAGCGACGTGAGACGATTCGAAAACAAGTGATGGAAAGTAGTGATCAGCTTGAGTAAAACGATTGTTCCAGGGCAAACGATCGGGATTATTGGCGGAGGGCAACTTGGAAGAATGATGGCAATTGCGGCAAAAGAGATGGGATTTTTTGTGGCAGTACTCGATCCGACCCCACAATCTCCGTGTGCTCAAGTAGCCGACATTGAAATTGTCGCTTCGTATAGCGATGAAGAAGCGTTACATCAGTTAGCTGAAGTTAGTGATGTCGTTACGTATGAGTTTGAAAATATTGATGCCGATGCATTAAAGCGATTGGCAAAGAAGGGATATGTGCCGCAAGGAAGTGAGTTACTTGCTGTTACACAACATCGTTGGAAAGAAAAACGGGCCGTTCAGTCTGTAGGCTTACCTGTTGCACCTTATCGACTTGTCATTACAAAAGAAGAATTAGAAGAAGCGATTCGAGAGATTGGGATTCCATCTGTGTTGAAAACGTGCCGAGGTGGGTATGATGGAAAAGGGCAAGTTGTCATTCGTTGTTTAGATGATATATACGCAGCAAGTTCGCTTTTAACTTATGGTGAGTGTGTATTGGAGGCGTGGGTGCCGTTTGTAAAAGAGTTATCCATTATCGTTGTCCGAAATGTTTCTGGTGAGGTGGCGCTATTTCCTGTTGTTGAAAACATTCATCGCGAAAACATTTTGCATGAAACAATTGCTCCTGCCCCAATCAGTCAGCCCATGATCGAACAAGCAGAAACATATGCGAAACAGTTAGCAGAAGCGTTCCAACTCGTTGGCACGTTAGCAATTGAAATGTTTTTGACAAAAGACGGACAATTATATGTTAACGAACTTGCCCCTAGACCGCACAACTCAGGTCATTATACAATAAACGGTTGTATCACATCGCAATTTCAACAACATATTCGTGCCGTATGCAATTGGCCGCTTGGCAGTACGAAATTGTTAAAACCTACAATTATGGTCAATATTTTAGGAGAACATGTTGACGATGTTATTCGAAACATCGATCAATTTCGTGATGCTCATGTTCATTTTTATGGAAAAAAAGAAGCGAAGCCGAAGCGAAAAATGGGGCATATCACGTGGTTAGTTGATGATGTGGATGAGATGCAACGAAAAATAGATGAATTTGCGATTTGGAAAGATCGGAGGATGAATGTATGATTGAACGTTACACAAGACCGGAAATGGGAGCGATTTGGACGGAAGAAAACCGTTTTCGTGCTTGGTTAGAAGTCGAAATTTTAGCGTGTGAAGCATGGGCCGAATTAGGTGTTATTCCGAAAGAAGATGTGGAAAAAATTCGTCAACATGCATCATTCAACATTGAACGTATTAAAGAAATTGAAGAAGAAACGCGCCATGATGTCGTTGCCTTTACACGTGCTGTATCAGAAACGTTAGGGGAAGAGCGAAAGTGGGTACATTACGGCCTTACATCTACGGATGTCGTTGATACGGCATTATCGTATTTATTAAAACAAGCAAATGAAATTTTATTACGCGATTTAGAAAATTTTATTGCGGTGTTAAAAGAGAAGGCGATCGAACATAAATATACGGTTATGATGGGACGGACACATGGTGTACATGCTGAACCGACGACGTTCGGGTTGAAATTGGCGCTTTGGTATGCAGAAATGGAGCGAAATTTGGAACGTTTTAAGCAAGCGGCGGAAACTGTGCGCGTTGGAAAAATTTCTGGTGCCGTTGGCACGTATGCAAACATTGATCCGTTTGTTGAACAATACGTATGTGAAAAACTTGGCTTACAGCCTGCACCGATTTCAACGCAAACTTTGCAGCGTGATCGCCATGCGCACTATATGGCGACGCTCGCTTTAATTGCGACATCTATTGAAAAATTTGCAGTTGAAATTCGTGGATTACAAAAAAGTGAAACGCGTGAAGTGGAAGAGTTTTTTGCAAAGGGACAAAAAGGTTCATCAGCTATGCCGCATAAGCGCAATCCGATCGGTTCAGAAAACATGACAGGCATGGCGCGCGTCATTCGCGGCTATATGTTAACAGCTTATGAAAATGTACCGCTTTGGCATGAACGTGACATTTCACACTCGTCTGCGGAGCGTATTATTTTACCGGATGCAACGATCGCGCTAGACTACATGCTTCATCGTTTTACAAACATTGTGAAAAACTTGACGGTATTCCCTGAAAACATGAAGAAAAATATGGATCGTACCCTTGGACTTATTTATTCGCAACGCGTATTATTGGCGCTTATTGATACAGGGATGACGCGCGAGGAAGCATATGACCTTGTACAGCCGAAAGCGATGGAAGCGTGGGAAAAACAAGTGCCGTTCCGCTCGTTAATTGAAGCAGACGAAGTCATTACAAGTCGTTTAACAAAGGAACAAATCGCAGATTGTTTTGATTACAACTATCATTTAAAACATGTTGATACGATTTTTAGCCGACTTGGTTTGCAGTAGGTAAGGTGAATCGCCTTACCTATATATAAAAAATTGCTAATATTCTGTATAAACGGGGGAGAGAACATGGAAAAGCAACACCTTCTATATGAAGGAAAAGCGAAAAAAGTGTATGCAACAAATGAAAAAGGGATGTTATGGATTGAATATAAAGATGAAGCAACAGCATTTAATGGTGAGAAAAAGGCAACGATTGCTGGAAAAGGGAGATTAAATAACGAGATTACGAGTTTACTATTTTTCTTTTTGCATGAAGCGGGTGTAAACAATCATTTTATTCGTAAAATATCTGACACCGAACAGCTTGTGCGACAAGTGACGATTATTCCCCTCGAAGTTGTTGTCCGCAATATTGTCGCCGGTAGTCTAGCGAAACGAATCGGTCTTCAGGAAGGGACCGTCATCGAGAAACCGATTGTAGAATTTTACTACAAAAATGACGACTTAGGCGATCCTCTATTAACAGAAGATCATATCGCTTTGTTGCAACTTGCTACCCCCGATGAGCTCGTGCACATGAAGCAAATGGCGTTTCGCGTGAACGACATTTTAACTTCTTTATTTCGCTCGTGTGACTTACAGCTTGTCGATTTCAAATTAGAGTTTGGAAAAGATGAAACGGGGGCGGTGTTGCTAGCGGATGAAATTTCCCCAGATACGTGTCGACTATGGGATGTACACACGAAAGAAAAATTTGATAAAGATGTATTTCGCCGCGATTTAGGCGACTTAACAGAAACATATACGAAACTTTTACAACGATTAGGAGGATTATCATGTATAAAGTAAAGGTGTATGTCACATTGCGTGAAAACGTATTAGATCCACAAGGCAATGCGGTAAAAGGAGCACTTCATACATTAAACTACCACGAAGTGCAAGACGTACGGATTGGAAAATTTATGGAGCTATTGGTGGAAAAAAGCGACCGCGATATTGATTCAGTCGTAAAGGAAATGTGCGAAAAATTGTTAGCGAATACGGTTATTGAAGATTATCGCTATGACATTGAGGAGGTCGTCGTGCAGTGAAATTTGCGGTCGTTGTATTTCCAGGCTCGAATTGTGATGTTGACATGTATCATGCGGTTGCGGACGAATTAGGAGAAGACGTCGAATACGTTTGGCATGATGCACATTGTTTAGATGAGTTTGATGCCATTCTTTTGCCAGGTGGTTTTTCATATGGTGATTATTTACGATCTGGAGCCATTGCGCGCTTTTCTAATGTGATGAAAGCGATCAAAAAAGCAGCAGATGAAGGAAAACCGATTTTAGGTGTATGTAACGGATTTCAAATTTTACTCGAAGCGGGTCTTCTTCCAGGAGCGATGCGACGCAACGATACGTTAACATTTATTTGTCGTCCAGTCAAACTTCGCGTTGAAAATAACGAAACGATGTTTACATCACAATACGAACGCGGGGAAGTAATTACCATTCCGATTGCGCACGGGGAAGGAAACTATTATTGTGACGAACAAACGTTGCAACAGCTTATTGCCAACAATCAAATTGTTTTTCGATATGAAGGGGAAAATCCAAACGGCAGCTTACAAAACATTGCAGGGATTGTGAATGAAAAAGGAAATGTACTTGGGATGATGCCGCACCCTGAGCGTGCTGTTCATGAGCTGCTTGGCGGAGCTGACGGGTTAAAACTGTTTCAATCAATCGTGACATATTGGAGGGACGCACATGTCGTTACTACTTGAACCAAGTCCAACAATGATTAAAGAACAAAAATTGTATCGTGAAATGGGGTTAACGGACGAAGAATTTGCGATGGTTGAACGTATCCTTGGTCGTCTCCCAAACTATACGGAAACGGGCATTTTTTCTGTGATGTGGTCGGAACATTGTAGTTATAAAAATTCGAAGCCTGTATTAAAGAAGTTCCCAACGGAAGGAAAACATGTATTGCAAGGGCCAGGAGAAGGTGCAGGTATTGTAGATATTGGAGATGGATTAGCCGTTGCGTTTAAAATTGAGAGCCATAACCATCCGTCTGCGATCGAGCCGTATCAAGGGGCGGCGACGGGCGTTGGGGGCATTATTCGCGATGTGTTTTCGATGGGAGCGCGACCAATTGCGTTATTAAACTCGCTTCGCTTTGGCGAATTAACGTCACCGCGTGTGAAATATTTATTTGAACGCGTTGTCGCAGGTATTGCTGGGTACGGAAACTGCGTTGGCATTCCGACAGTCGGTGGTGAAGTACAATTTGATGCTGCGTATGAAGGAAATCCACTTGTGAATGCGATGTGTGTTGGGCTTATTCGGCATGAAGATATTCAAAAAGGAATTGCTGCAGGCGTTGGAAATACGGTCATGTATGTCGGTGCTAAGACGGGGCGTGACGGCATTCATGGGGCAACATTTGCATCGGAAGAATTAACGGAACAATCCGAACAAAAGCGTCCAGCTGTTCAAGTGGGGGATCCGTTTATGGAGAAATTGCTCCTTGAAGCTTGTTTGGAAGTCATTCATTCTGATGCACTCGTTGGCATGCAAGATATGGGGGCTGCAGGTTTAACAAGTTCGTCAGCGGAAATGGCGAGCAAAGCTGGTTCTGGTATCGAACTCAACTTAGATCTCGTTCCACAGCGTGAAACAGGAATGACGCCGTATGAAATGATGCTATCTGAATCGCAAGAGCGTATGCTGCTCGTTGTGAAAAAAGGTCGCGAACAAGAAATAATGGATGTGTTTGCGAAATATGGACTAGAAGCGAAAGCGGTTGGGCGCGTAACAGATGACCATATGTTGCGCTTGTATCACCGTGGAGAAGTCGTCGCAGAAATTCCAGTTGATGCACTAGCTAAAGATGCGCCTGTATATTATAAGCCATCGAAAGAACCGGTGTATTATCGCGAGTTTCAAACGATGGAATATGTGCCGACCATTCATAACTATGAAGAAACGTTGCTCGCGTTATTAGATCAACCGACGATTGCAAGCAAACAATGGGTATATGAACAATACGACTACATGGTTCGAACAAACACAGTTGTTGCGCCGGGATCTGATGCGGCGGTTTTACGTATTCGCGGGACGAATAAAGCGTTGGCGATGACGACCGATTGCAATTCTCGCTACGTCTATTTAAATCCAGAAGTCGGTGGGAAAATTGCGATTGCGGAGGCAGCACGCAACATCGTTTGTTCCGGAGCTCAGCCACTTGCTGTCACGGATTGCTTAAATTTCGGTAATCCAGAGAAACCAGAAATTTTTTGGCAGCTTGAAAGAGCAGTAGAGGGAATGAGCGAAGCGTGCCGTGTACTTGAAACGCCTGTGATTAGTGGAAATGTATCGCTTTATAATGAAACGAACGGCGAAGCAATTTATCCGACACCAATTGTCGGCATGGTTGGGGTCGTTGAACATATCAGTCATATTACGACACAAGCATTTAAACAACCTGGCGACTTGATTTATGTCATTGGGGAAGCTAAGCAAGAATTTGGTGGGAGCGAGCTACAAAAATGGCTAACAGGTCGTATTTTCGGTAAAGCTCCAACGATTGATTTACACGTTGAGGCGACAAGACAACGACAGCTTCTCACTGCTATTCGGGCAGGAGTTGTGGCCTCTGCGCACGATGTGTCCGAGGGTGGTCTAGCGGTTGCGCTTGCGGAATGTTTAATCGATGCCCAAGGTTTAGGTGCACGTGTGACGATTAGTGGTGACGTCGTTTCTGAACTGTTTAGTGAAACGCAATCCCGCTTTGTTGTTTCTGTGAAAAAAGAACATCAACAATCATTCGAACAACTCGTTCAAGCAATATGTATTGGGGAAGTGACAAATGACGGAACGCTTCATGTGACAAGTGGAGATACATGCATTGTTCACATTCCGGTAGAAACGATGCGAAATGTATGGAAAGGAGCTATTCCATGCTTGCTGAAATCAAAGGATTAAACGAAGAGTGTGGGATTTTCGGTATTTGGGGACACGAGGAAGCAGCGACGTTAACGTATTACGGGCTGCATAGTTTACAACATCGCGGACAAGAAGGCGCGGGCATTGTCGTTGGAGGAAACGGAACGCTCCAGTTTCATAAAGGACTTGGTTTAGTGACGGAAGTGTTTAGTCGCGGGGAATTAGAAAAACTAACGGGCATGGCTGCTATCGGCCACGTCCGTTACTCTACTGCGGGTGGGGGCGGATATGCGAATGTTCAGCCGCTTTTGTTTCGTTCGCAAGGTGGTAGTTTAGCGCTTGCGCATAACGGAAATTTAGTGAATGCCGATGAATTACGCTTTCGTTTAGAGCAACAAGGGAGCATTTTTCAAACGACGTCTGATACTGAAGTGCTTGCTCATTTAATTAAACGCAGCGGCGAACCAATTTTAAAAGAACGAATTAAAGAAGCGTTGACGCATTTACGTGGCGCTTTTGCTTTTCTCATTTTGACGGAAACAGAAATGTATATCGCTTTGGATCCACATGGTTTTCGTCCTTTATCACTTGGGCGCTTAGGTGAGGCGTATGTTGTGGCATCGGAAACGTGTGCGTTTGATGTCATTGGTGCCACATATGAGCGAGAAGTGGAGCCGGGAGAACTCATCATGATTAACAAACAAGGTATTCGTTCTGAGCGTTTTGCCCCGAGGGTGTCTCGCTCTATTTGTAGCATGGAATATATTTATTTCGCTCGTCCTGACAGCAACGTGGATGGCATTAACATTCATACAGCACGGAAAAATCTTGGGAAGCAGCTAGCATTTGAAGCACCTGTGGAAGCCGATGTTGTTACAGGTGTACCGGATTCGAGCATTTCGGTGGCGATTGGCTACGCGGAAGCGACAGGCATTCCTTACGAATTAGGGCTCATTAAAAATCGTTATGTTGGTCGGACGTTTATTCAACCGTCTCAAGCACTTCGTGAACAAGGGGTAAAAATGAAATTATCGCCTGTTCGTGGAGTTGTAGCCGGCAAACGAGTTGTGATGGTTGATGATTCGATTGTACGTGGAACGACGAGCAAGCGTATCGTACGTATGCTTCGAGAGGCAGGGGCGACGGAAGTACATGTGCGCATTAGCTCACCGCCAATTACGCATCCATGTTTTTATGGGATCGATACGTCAACAAAAGCTGAGCTTATTGCTGCTAACCACACGATTGAAGAAATTCGTCAGCTTATTGAAGCTGATTCCCTCGCCTTTTTAAGTCAAGAAGGACTTTTGCAGGCGATTGGAAGATCAAACGATTCAAAGAACTGCGGACAATGTTTAGCTTGTTTCACTGGACAATATCCGACAAGGATTGGAGGGGAGCACGTTGGCGCATGCGTACAAACAAGCTGGAGTGAATATTGAAGCTGGGTATGAAGCAGTAGAACGAATGAAAAAACATGTCGCTAAAACTGCCCGAATCGGTGCATTTGGAAGTTTAGGTGGTTTTGGTGGAATGTTTGATCTGTCTTCGCTCGGGTATAGGCAACCTGTCCTTGTATCAGGAACGGACGGAGTTGGGACGAAGCTGATGCTTGCGTTCGCTTTCGATCGGCATGATACGATCGGAATAGACTGTGTAGCTATGTGTGTAAACGATATTGTCGTACAAGGGGCGGAGCCTCTTTTCTTTCTCGACTACATTGCTTGCGGAAAAGCGGTGCCAGAAAAAATCGAGCATATTGTAAAAGGAATTGCTGATGGCTGCGTCGAAGCAGGGTGTGCGCTTATTGGAGGAGAAACAGCAGAAATGCCGGGCATGTATGCTGAAGATGAATACGATGTAGCAGGGTTTACGGTTGGAGTGGTGGAAAAAGAAAAATTAGTTACAGGAGAAGCGATTGTTCCTGGCGATGTGTTGATCGGCTTAGCTTCGAGCGGTTTGCATAGCAACGGCTATTCGCTCGTGAGAAAAATTATAAAAGATGCGAATTTGCAATTGGATCACGTATATGAACCATTTGTTCGCCCGCTTGGCGAAGAACTATTAACCCCTACGCGCATTTACGTTCGAGCGGTGCGCGAAGCGTTAAAACAATTTCATATAAAAGGGATGGCACATATTACAGGTGGCGGTTTTATCGAAAACATTCCACGCATGTTACCGAGCGGATTGCAAGCTGAAGTTGATTACGGTTCATGGTCCGTTCCAGCAATTTTTAGCTTTTTACAACAACACGGACAGCTACAACGAATGGAGATGTTCAATATTTTTAATATGGGTATCGGTTTTGTGTTAGCTGTCGATAGCGACATCGTGCCAGATGTTGTGCAGTTGCTTGAATCGTGTGGAGAGAAAGCGTATATCATCGGTCGAATCAAAGAAGGATCGGGTGTATCGTTTGCTGGAGGAAAAGTGGAATGAAGCGAATAGCGATTTTTGCCTCAGGAAGCGGAACGAATTTTCAAGCGATTGTTGATGCAGTGAGAAAAGGAGAAGTGCAAGCGGAAGTTGCGCTTCTCGTATGTGACCGACCGCATGCAAAAGTAATTGAGCGAGCGATTCGTGAACACGTTCCGCTGTTTGTTTTTAACCCTAAACAATATGAAACGAAACAGCAGTTTGAACGTGAAATTTTAAAACAACTACAACAAAAAGAAGTTGAATGGATCGTTCTTGCGGGTTATATGCGACTGATCGGTTCAACGCTTTTGCAGGCGTATCCAAACAAAATTGTAAATATTCATCCGTCTCTTTTACCAGCGTTTCCGGGTAAAGATGCGATCGGTCAAGCGTATCGTTACGGTGTGAAAGTGACGGGGGTAACGGTGCATTATGTTGATGAAGGAATGGATACAGGACCGATCATTGCGCAACAAGCGTTATACATTTATGATGGGGAGCCATTAGAAAGTGTTGAACGTCGCATTCATGACATAGAACATACGTTATATCCACAAGTCATTCAACAATTGTTGACGGAGAAAGGGAGTACAAATCATGAAAAAACGAGCGATCATTAGCGTATCAAATAAAAAAGGAATTGTTACGTTTGCTAAACAACTAGTTGAGTTAGGTGTTGAAATTATTTCAACGGGCGGAACGAAGCGCGTATTAGCAGAGCATGGCATTCCTGTCGTAAGCATTTCTGATGTGACAAACTTTCCAGAAATTTTAGACGGACGTGTGAAAACACTTCATCCAAACATTCACGGTGGACTGTTAGCTGTTCGAGATGATGAAACGCATAAAAAGCAGTTGCAAGAGCATGCCATTACGCCAATTGACTTTGTTGTTGTCAATTTATATCCATTCCAAGAAACGATCGCCAAGCCAAACGTTCCGTTTATGGAAGCGATTGAAAATATCGATATTGGCGGTCCGACTATGCTGAGAGCGGCGGCGAAAAACCATGCTTATGTCACAGCTGTCGTCGATCCTACTGACTATGAGTTAGTCATTGAACAGCTCAAACAATATGGCGAAGTATTGCTTGAGACGAGACGGGCATTAGCTGCGAAAGTATTTCGCCATACAGCAGCATATGATGCGATGATTGCGCAATATTTGACAAACATTGTTGGAGAAACGTATCCGGAAACGATGACAATGACGTTTGTGAAAAAACAATCGTTACGATACGGTGAAAATCCGCATCAAACGGCTGCATTTTACGAAAAACCGCTCAGCTCACCGTTTTCTATTGCAGCAGCAAAGCAGTTGCACGGAAAAGAGTTGTCGTACAACAACATTAACGATGCCAACGCAGCGCTACAAATTGTTGCGGAATTTGCCGAACCGGCAGCGGTGGCGGTGAAACATATGAATCCGTGTGGAGTGGGTGTCGGTGAAACGATCGCTGAAGCGTTTCAAAAAGCTTATGAGGCTGATGCGACGTCGATTTTTGGCGGCATTGTGGCGTTAAATCGTGAAGTTGATGAGCAAACGGCCGCGAAGTTAAACGACATTTTTTTAGAAATCATTATCGCCCCGTCATTTACAGAACAAGCGCTAGACATTTTAACGAGAAAGAAAAACATTCGTTTGTTAACTGTTGATTTCCAAGCAGAGCGGAAACAAGAGCCGTTTATCGTATCGGTGCGCGGCGGATTGCTCGTCCAAGACGAAGATACATATACAATTGATGATGCAACGCTGCAAGTCGTGACAGAAAGGAAGCCGACCGAAGAAGAATGGGCGAATTTAACGTTTGCTTGGCGTGTGGTGAAGCATGTTAAGTCGAATGCGATTGTACTAGCAAAAAACGGAATGACGATTGGTGTTGGCGCTGGACAAATGAACCGTGTAGGAGCGGCGAAAATTGCGATAGAACAAGCTGGTGAGCATGCGAAAGGCGCCGTCTTAGCCTCTGATGCTTTTTTCCCGATGAGCGATACCGTTGAGGCCGCTGCACAGGCGGGAGTGACTGCCATTATTCAGCCAGGCGGCTCGATTCGTGATGAAGATTCCATTCAAAAAGCAAATGAATATGGAATTGCAATGGTATTTACAGGCGTTCGGCATTTTAAACATTAAAGGGGGCAACGACAGATGAAAGTGCTCATTATCGGGCGTGGTGGTCGAGAACATGCGCTTGTATGGAAAGTGGCACAAAGCTCGCGTGTCACTCGTGTATATGCAGCACCAGGAAACGATGGGATGAATTCGATTGCTACGCGCGTTCCAATTTCAGAAACCGATGTCGAAGCGCTCGTACAATGGGCGAAAAAAGAGGCAATCGATTTGACGATCGTTGGTCCAGAAGCACCGCTATTAGCTGGTATTGTCGATCGTTTTGAAAGGGAAGGATTGCGCATTTTTGGTCCGAAACAGCAAGCCGCATTAATCGAAGGAAGCAAAGCGTTTGCGAAAGAACTGATGAGAAAATACAACATCCCAACCGCAAATTATGCGACGTTTACAAATTACGATGAAGCTGTTCATTATGTGCGTGAACAAGGGGCGCCGATTGTCATTAAAGCGGATGGGCTTGCAGCAGGAAAAGGTGTAACGGTAGCAATGACGATCGACGAAGCACTTCATGCTTTGCATGATATAATGGTCACAAAAAAGTTCGGTGAAGCTGGTGCACAAGTTGTTATTGAGCAATATTTACAAGGCGAAGAATTTTCACTTATGGCGTTTGTGCATAGAGAACGCGTTTATCCGATGGTTATTGCACAAGATCATAAGCGTGCGTTTGATGGCGATGAAGGACCGAACACAGGGGGGATGGGCGCTTACTCTCCTGTTCCGCAAATAAGCAAACAAACTGTTCAGGAAGCGATTGAAACGATTGTGAAACCGACGGCTAAGGCGTTAATACAAGAAGGATGCGAATTTACAGGGTTTTTATATGCAGGATTAATCGCAACAAAAGAAGGACCGAAAGTGATTGAATTTAATGCCCGATTCGGCGACCCAGAAGCGCAAGTCATTTTGCCGCGATTACAAAACGATCTTGTTGAAGTGATCATTTCGCTTTTAGAAGATCAACCGATTACATTCCGTTGGAGCGATGAAGCAACGATTGGAGTTGTTTTAGCGGCTAAAGGATATCCTGAACAATATGAAAAAGGTGTTGTTATTCAGGGAATTGAACGAGTAACGAAAGCGCAAATTTTCCATGCTGGAACGAAGCGTATAAACGATGAGTGGGTAACAGATGGGGGACGAGTGCTCCTTGTTGTTGCGAGCGGAAAAACATTGAAAGAAGCACAGCGTCTTGTGTATGAACAAATACAATATATTGAATGCGATCAACTATTTTATCGGCGTGACATTGGGTATAAAGCTATCGGGCACGTCGCTTGCGAACATATACAAAACTAAGCGCAACGAGACTGCCGATTAAAAGAATAAGAATGAAGAACGTATCTGTTATATATTCAGCAATCATATTGGCTCTCTCCTTTTTTACCCCCTTGTAAGCATACAAGGGGGTTATTGTTACGAAGGGTTAACTGGCTCAATCGGAATCGCTTTTTCTTTCCCATTGTTGCTGTCACAATGGCATTGATATCGTTCAAATAACGCCATAACAGGACAAAAACGAACGATACCTTCCGCAATTTTCATCGCAGCGAGCATGATGACCCATATATATGATTCGCGCCAAGGTTTGCGAGAAAAATTTGCTGTTGCCCAAGCAAGCATCGTAAATCCGCATGTAATGCGAATCATGGCGTTAATGACACCGATGTTTTGTTTCATATTTTTCCTCCTTTTTGTTTGTGAAATTCGCTTTCATCCGTTAAAATGTGTATAGATGATGGTACGATTTAGGAGGAAAGCGATCATGATGGAAAAACGGTATCGATGGAAAAGTGAACAAATTCGTAAACACGTTGCAATTGTTGACGGAAAGCAAGCACCGACAAAAGTGTTAATGAACGCAACATATTTACATCCATACATACGTCAATGGTTACAAGGAAACGTTTGGATTTGCGATGATCGAATTGTGTACGTTGGGCCAAATAAACCGAAGCAATTAGATTCATGTGAAGTCATCGACTGCACGAATCAAGTGCTCGTTCCTGGCTATATTGAGCCTCATGCTCATCCGTTTCAGTTATATAATCCCCAAACGCTTGCTGAATATGCAGCGCAGTTCGGTACGACAACACTCATTAACGACAATTTATTTCTTTTTTTACAGTTGACAAAAAAGAAAGCGTTTTCTTTTTTGTCCGCTATGGAAAAACAACCAGTGACGATGTATTGGTGGTGCCGACTTGATCCGCAAACAGAAATGGAAGGAGAAGAACATCTTTTTTCATATAAAAACATGAAGGGATGGCTTGAAAACGATGCGGTGTTACAAGTGGGCGAATTGACTGGATGGCCAAAACTGTTAGAAGGGGACGATTTCGTTCTCCATTGGATGCAAGAAGCGAAAAAACTTGGTAAAAAAGTGGAAGGTCATTTTCCCGGTGCCTCAGATCGTACGTTGACGAAAATGAAGTTATTTGGGGCGGATGCTGATCATGAAGCGATGACCGGAAACGATGTGTATAAGCGATTAATGCACGGGTATACCGTATCATTGCGCCATTCGTCCATCCGGCCGGATTTGCCGACATTGCTTAAAGAGATGAAACAACTTGGTATTCATCATTACGATCACTGTATGTTTACAACAGACGGATCGACGCCTGCCTTTTATGAAAACGGAATGATCGACGAAATGATTCGCATCGCATTGCAAGAAGGAGTACGTGACATTGATGCATACAGCATGGCCACATGGAACATTGCTCGTTATTACAATATCGATCATTTACACGGAAGCATTACGCCAGGGCGCATTGCACATATTAACATTCTTGAACATGCTTTAAATCCGACACCGATTTCTGTTTTAGCGAGCGGACAGTGGGTCAAACGCGATGGCGTACCTGTCTCTGCTTTTTCAGCAATTGAATGGGACGTACATGGTCTTGCACCACTTTCTTTGTCTTGGGATTTACAGATGGATGATTTGCAATTTTCGATGCCATTGGGGATGTACATGGAAAACTCAGTGATTATTAAGCCGTATTCTATTTCGATTGATACATCTGCTGATGAGTTATCAACAGATCATGATGAAAGCTTTTTAATGCTTATTGATCGCAACGGAAAATGGCGTGTGAACACCGTATTAAAAGGGTTTGCGACACATGTGCAAGCGCTTGTTAGCTCGTATTCAAATACAGGAGATATTATTTTAATCGGAAAAAGTAAACGTGATTTATTGCTTGCATTTGAGCGCATGAAACAAATGGGAGGCGGCATTGTTTTATGTGAACATGGAGAAGTCATTCACGACATTTCTCTTCCGTTAGGGGGATTAATGTCAGATAAGCCGATGAAAATGTTGATGGAAGAAGAAAAAACGCTTGGGAATTTGTTGCGAGCGCGTGGCTATACGTTTGCTGATCCGATTTACACGTTGCTCTTTTTATCGTCGACACATTTACCGTACATTCGCATTACACCAAAAGGAATTTACGATGTGATGCATAAAACAGTACTCTTTCCGACAATAATGCGTTAAAATATAAAAGGGAAGAAAACGAAAGGTTGGGTTCATGTTGCGGCGATTATTTTTTCTATTTATGATCATGACTTTATTTTTATTTGGCATCGGATGTCAACGTACAGAGTCAAACATAAAAGAAGAGGAGTCCTCACCGACACCGATTGAACAAGAAAATGACCAAGACACAAAGGAAACAGCGTGGACGTTTCCGTTAACAGGCATGCCAGCGAATGAAAAAACGATGCAACGAGCTGTGGCGGTGATGATTAATAACTATCCTGCCGCACGACCTCAATCGGGATTGCACAAAGCAGATATTGTATATGAAGTGCTTGCGGAAGGAGATATTACACGGCTGTTAGCCATTTATCAAAGCGAGCAACCTGATGTCATCGGCCCTGTTCGAAGCGCAAGAGACTACTTTATTCAACTAAGCAATGGCTTTCATGCTTTATATGTATGTCACGGATGGAGTCCAGAGGCACAGAAATTGTTAAAGTCTGGTGCGGCGGATTATGTAAATGGGCTGTTTTACGATGGCACGCTATTTTGGCGAGATCGCACACGAAAGGCACCACACAACTCATACATTTCCTTTGAAAATATTAAAAAAGGTGCCGAAAAAAACGGCTATGCGTTCGAAGAAGAAGTTAAACCGCTACCATTTTTCACAAACGATTTGACAAACGCTGTAAAAGCGACGAATATTGATGTGGTGTACTCTAAACGATCGTACGCTCACGTGCATTATGCGTACGACGGAACGAAATATGTTCGTTCGAGCGGTGGAAAGCCGACAGTTGACCGAGAAACGAATACACCGATTGCAGTAGAAAATGTGTTCGTGATTGAAGCGACGCATCAAATTATTGACGACTATGGTCGGAGAGATATTGACTTTACATCGGGTGGGAAAGGGTATTTATTTCAAGAAGGAACGATGCAGGAAGTGGAGTGGAAAAATATTGACGGACGCCTTCTCCCTTATAAAAATGGTGTTCCGCTCGGATTTACTCGAGGGAAAACGTGGATTCAAGTCGTTCCGAATCTCGAACAAGTACAATATGAATAGGGGGACGTATATGCAAATTAATAAATTGCGAGGCAGAGAGCTTGACCAATTATTTCGTGCCATTTTGTCATTGAAAGATTTAGAAGAATGTTATCGTTTTTTCGATGATTTATGTACGGTCAATGAAATACAAGCGCTTGCGCAACGTTTGGAAGTAGCTCGTATGTTGCGCGAAGGGTATACGTATCATAAAATTGAAACAGAAACAGGGGCAAGCACAGCGACTATTTCGCGCGTAAAACGTTGCTTAAACTACGGGAATGATGCGTATGCGATGGCACTCGATCGCATTTATAATGAACAACAAGAGGAGGCTGGCTCACAATGAGTCAGCTTCTTTTTACGATTTTTTGTTATGATTTTTGTTATAATGAGATGAGGTGAAAAAACATGAATGAGATAACAACATGGCGCCATGTGTTTAAATTAGATCCGAATAAAGAAATAACAGATGAACAATTAGAACAAGTATGCGAATCAGGGACGGATGCGATCATTGTTGGTGGAACAGACGGTGTGACGCTTGAAAACGTCATCGATTTGCTTGCGCGCGTGCGCCGTTTTTCTGTTCCATGTGCACTAGAAGTATCGAACATCGAGGCGATTACACCTGGATTTGACTATTATTTCATTCCAATGGTGCTAAATAGCCGTGATCTTACTTGGTTAATTGATTTGCATCACGAAGCGGTCAAACAGTTTGGTGATTTAATTAATTGGGAAGAACTTTTTGTTGAAGGGTATTGTATTTTAAATGACGAATGT
Source organism: Anoxybacillus sp. ST70 (assembly GCF_019553625.1). NCBI lineage: Bacteria > Bacillati > Bacillota > Bacilli > Caryophanales > Anoxybacillaceae > Anoxybacillus > Anoxybacillus sp. ST70. The sequence continues at coordinate 130,587 of NZ_JAHZOF010000008.1, read as the reverse complement.
AAAGCGGCATCATTAACGAGTGCACGAACGAATATAACAGAAGAAGATGTCATTGCATATGCTCGAATGGCAGAACATATGTATCATTTTCCAATTTTTTATATGGAATATAGCGGACGGTACGGAGATGTGACGCTTGTACAAAAAGTGAAACGGACGCTAGAACGCACCCGTTTGTTTTATGGTGGTGGCATTCATACACCTGAACAAGCGAAAGAAATGGCGATGTGGGCTGATACGGTCGTTGTAGGAAATGCAATTTATACAAATTTACAAATGGCGTTACAAACAGTCGAAGCGGTAAAAGGAAAATCGATATAAATGGAGAATAAAAAAGAGAACATATGTTTTGGTGGTGAAAAAAATGAGTATGTCAGCACATATGCTGTTGGAAGGATTAAATGAAAAACAAAAAGAGGCAGTGAAAACAACGGAAGGGCCGCTTTTAATTATGGCGGGGGCAGGAAGTGGAAAGACGCGCGTGTTAACGCATCGCATCGCTTATTTAATGGCGGAAAAAGACGTTGCTCCTTGGAACATTTTAGCGATCACATTTACAAACAAGGCAGCACGCGAAATGAAAGAACGTGTAGAACGCATCGTTGGAAAACAGGCGGAAGATATATGGATTTCTACGTTTCACTCGATGTGCGTCCGCATTTTGCGACGCGACATTGATCGGATCGGCATTCACGCTAACTTTTCCATTTTGGATCCAACCGATCAATTGTCTGTGCTAAAACATATTGTAAAAGATCGCAATATTGATCCGAAAAAATATGATCCACGTGCGCTTTTAGGTGCGATTAGTAGCGCGAAAAACGAATTGATGACGCCGGAAAAATATGCCGATCAAGCTGCAAGCCCATATGAACAGCTTGTTGCGGATGTGTATAAAGAATATCAAAAGCGATTGTTGCGCAATCATGCTCTTGATTTTGATGATTTAATTATGACGACGATTCAACTATTTCAACGTGTTCCGGAAGTGTTGGAGTATTATCAACGAAAGTTTCAATACATTCATGTTGATGAATATCAAGATACGAACCGCTCACAATATTTGCTTGTGAACATGCTTGCCAAACGATTTCAAAACTTATGTGTAGTTGGCGATTCTGATCAATCCATTTATCGTTGGCGCGGTGCCGATATTAGCAACATTTTATCGTTTGAAAAAGACTATCCGAACGCCAAAGTCATTTTGCTTGAACAAAATTACCGTTCGACGAAACGTATTTTACAAGCTGCCAACGCGGTTATTGAGCATAATACACAACGAAAACCGAAAAAGCTTTGGACGGAAAATAGCGAAGGACATGCCCTTGTGTATTACGAGGCGATGACGGAAGTAGATGAAGCGCAATTTGTCGTTGGGAAAATTAAAGAATATGTTGATGCAGGAAAACGAGCGTATAAAGATTTTGCTGTTTTATATCGAACGAATGCGCAATCGCGCGTGCTTGAAGAAATGTTATTAAAGGCGAATATCCCATATAAAATTGTTGGCGGTTTAAAATTCTATGACCGAAAAGAAATTAAAGATGTGTTAGCTTATTTACGCTTAATTGCGAATCCGAATGATGACATTAGTTTTACACGCATTATTAACGTTCCAAAGCGCGGCATTGGAGCATCGACAATTGATAAAATTGCAGCGTATGCTTCTAGTCAAGGAATATCGATGTTTGATGCGCTCGGTTCTATTGAAGAAATTGGAATTAGCGCTCGCATCGCTGCACCGCTCGTGCAGTTTCGCGAACAAATTCATCATTGGAGCCAAATGCAACATTATTTATCTGTCACAGAGCTTGTCGAAGATGTGCTCGATCGTTCCGGTTACCGCGATATGCTTCGCGAAGAAAAAACGTTAGAGGCACATAGTCGACTTGAAAACATTGACGAGTTTTTATCAGTTACTCAACATTTTGAACAAGTAAACGAAGATAAGTCGCTCGTTGCCTTCTTAACGGACTTAGCGCTTGTTGCAGATATCGATCAACTTGATAATGATAATGATGGACAAACAAATGATGCGGTTGTTTTAATGACACTTCATTCCGCAAAAGGATTAGAGTTTCCTGTCGTTTTTCTAGTCGGACTAGAAGAGGGGATCTTCCCGCATAACCGCTCATTAAACGATGAAGATGAAATGGAAGAGGAACGACGTTTAGCATATGTTGGCATTACGCGTGCGGAAGAAGAGCTCTTTTTAACGCGCGCGCATATGCGTACGTTATTTGGACAAACGCATGTTAACGCGCCGTCTCGTTTTATCGATGAAATTCCTGAAGAGCTCATTGAATATGCACATAAACGAGTGACAAAACAGCAAACATCCCAACGTTCATCTACCGTTTCGCAAGGAGGATGGCGCGTAGGCGATAAAGTGAGCCATAAAGTGTGGGGCATTGGAACAATCGTGCGCGTAAAAGAAAACGAGGGTGATCAAGAGATAGATGTTGCTTTTTCAAGCCCAATTGGCATTAAACGACTTTTGGCGAAATTTGCTCCGATTACGAAAGTGTAGAAAGGATGAAGAATGTGACACAACACGACGTTGAAAAGCAAATTGCTGAATTGCGCCAACAAATTGAGAAATATAACTATGAATATTACGTATTAGACAAACCTTCTATTTCTGATGCTGAATACGATGAATTAATGAGAAAATTGATGGAGTTAGAGGAGCAATATCCACAATATAAAACAACGGATTCTCCGTCGCAACGCGTTGGCGGAGCGCCGTTAGAGGGATTTGCCAAGGTGCTCCACCGCGTGCCGATGCTTAGTTTAAGCAACGCTTTTCATGAAGGAGATTTACGAGATTTTGACCGACGTGTACGCCAAGAAGTTGGTGACGTCCGTTACGTATGTGAATTAAAAATTGACGGTTTAGCCGTATCGCTCCGTTATGAAAATGGCTATTTCGTACAAGGAGCAACGCGCGGAGATGGGACGACAGGGGAAGATATTACGGAAAATTTAAAAACCATTCGCTCATTGCCGCTTCGATTGCGTAAACAAGTGACGATTGAAGTGCGTGGGGAAGCATATATGCCACGCCAATCATTTGAAAAGTTAAATGAAAAGCGCAAAATGAACGGAGAAGAATTGTTTGCTAATCCGCGCAATGCGGCAGCCGGATCGCTTCGTCAGCTTGATCCAAAAGTCGTCGCTTCCCGTCAGTTAGATATATTTGTATATCATGTCGTCAATGCAGAAGAGCTCGGATTCGTCTCCCATAGTGAGTCGCTTCATTATTTAGATGAGCTCGGATTTAAAACAAATCCGGCTCGGCAAGTATGCGAAACGATAGATGACGTATTGTCTTACATTGAACAGTGGCATGAACGACGCGCGTCATTGCCGTATGATATTGATGGAATCGTCATTAAAGTAGATGCGTTTGCGCAACAAAAGCAACTAGGAGCGACAGCGAAAAGTCCACGCTGGGCCATTGCTTATAAATTTCCGGCTGAAGAAGTTGTGACACAACTTGTTGATATTGAGCTAAGTGTCGGTCGAACAGGTGTGGTCACTCCGACAGCTATTTTACAGCCTGTGCGTGTGGCGGGCACGATTGTACAGCGTGCATCGCTGCATAATGAAGACTACATTCGTGAAAAAGATATTCGTCTTGGCGATTACGTCGTTATTAAAAAAGCGGGCGATATTATTCCAGAGGTTGTACGTTCATTGCCAGAGCGGCGAACAGGACAGGAGAAGCCTTTCGATATGCCGACGCATTGCCCAGCATGCGCAAGCGAACTCGTTCGTCTTGATGATGAAGTCGCGCTTCGCTGTGTCAATCCGCAATGTCCGGCACAAATTCGAGAGGGGCTTACTCATTTCGTTTCACGCCAAGCGATGAATATTGACGGATTAGGCGAAAAAGTGATCGCTCAACTATTTGAACACGGTCTCGTTCGTAGTGTGGCGGATTTGTATACGTTAACGAAAGACAAACTTGTCGCGTTAGAACGAATGGGAGAAAAATCAGCAACAAACTTACTGCAAGCGATTGAAACATCGAAACAAAATTCACTGGAGCGCTTATTGTTCGGGCTTGGTATTCGCCACGTTGGCGCAAAAGCGGCAAAAACGTTAGCGGAACATTTTGAAACGATGGAACGTCTTCAACAAGCGACGAAAGAAGAACTAACAGCCATTCATGAAATTGGTGAGAAAATGGCGGAATCGATTGTGACGTATTTTTCAAAAGAAGAAGTAAAGCAGTTGCTTGAACGCTTGCGGGCGTATGGTGTCAATATGACATATAAAGGTGCGAAACGGACAGCGGACATAAGCTCAACGTTTGCTGGGAAGACGTTTGTTTTAACAGGCACGTTACAATCGATGTCGCGGAGCGAAGCAAAAGAAAAAATTGAAGCACTAGGTGGAAAAGTGACAGGAAGTGTCAGTAAAAAAACAGACGTTGTCGTTGTAGGTGAAGATGCTGGATCAAAATTAGAAAAAGCGAAACAGCTTGGCATTACAATTTGGGATGAAGCGCGTTTTCTTCAAGAAATACAACAATAAAAGCAGGTGTGAACGATGAAAAGGCTGATGATATTGCTCACTTGTACGCTTCTTACTTTGTCAGCATGCGCGCCAAAATTTAATCAAGAAGAGCAAGTTGTGCAAGAAACAGATAATAAAAAACAAAAGGCGATTATTCCAAAGTACAACATTTCTAACTCGTATTATCGCACAATTTTACCGTTTCAACCCGGAGAGGCGCGGGGACTTGTCGTTGAAAATGTGAATACACGATTAGATATGGATGAATTTGAACTCGGTTTAATGCGCATTGCGCAAGAAAAGTTTTCTCCGTCACAATATTTATTTCAACAAGGACAATATTTAGATCGAAAAACGATTGAGTCGTGGCTTAAGCGAAAACAAGGAAATGGCGAAGGGTTGAATCCTGCGCTCGGAAATGAAGGGACAAATGAAGAAAAAAATAAAAAACATCCACTCTACATTTCACATATTTTAGAGCACAACTACTTAATAAAAACAGGGAACGATAAAGTGCAATTAGGTGGAGTCGTCATCGGGCTTGCGATGAATTCCGTCCATTACTATGAAACAGAAGAAGGGTATCCGCGCGAAGTAAAAATTTCAAAAAGCGATATGGAGAAGGAAGGGAAAAAAGCAGCAGAAGAAATCGTTTCTCGTTTACGTCAAATCGATGGATTAAGAGAAGTACCGATTGTTGTTGGCTTATTTGAACAACAACCGAAATCGTCCATTGTTCCAGGGCACTTTTTTGCGGTTGGTTATGTTGATAAAGGAAGTAACGCCATTCAAGATTGGGAAAAAATAAATGAAGAATATTACGTGTTTCCATCGGATGAAGCGGAAAAAAACCATCGCGATGATTTAGTCAAGTTTTTAAATTTGAAATCCGATATTGAAGAATTTTTTCCGAATTACACAGGGGTGATCGGTAGGGCATTTTACCGTGATGACCAACTACAACAATTGACAATCGACATTGTTATGCAGTTTTACGGAAAAACAGAAGTTATTGGATTTACGCAATACGTCACAGGTCTTCTCATGGAAAAAATGCCTGATTATATGCCGATTTCCGTTTACATTTCTTCGGTGCGCGGACCGGAAAGTATCATTATAAAAAGCCCAGACAAAAATGAACCGTTTGTTCACATCTACCAACCATAAAAAATTTGAATATGTATGCTCCATCCGTTAGAATGAAATTGTGTGTATGAAAACGCTTTTGTAATTTCAACAAAGGGGGCTTACATATGGTACAACCTTACAAACATGAACCATTTACAGACTTTACAATCGAAGCAAACAAAAAAGCGTTTGAAGAAGGATTGAAGACGGTACAAGCTTATCTCGGTCAAGATTATCCGCTTGTCATTGGCGGAGAACGAATCATGACGGAAGATAAGATTGTTTCCATTAATCCAGCGAATAAAACAGAAGTTGTCGGTCGCGTAGCGAAAGCGAATAAAGATTTAGCAGAAAAAGCGATGCAAACAGCCGATGCGGCATTTACATGGTGGAGCAAAACGAAGCCAGAAATGCGCGCAGATATTTTGTTCCGTGCGGCAGCGATTGTGCGTCGTCGCAAACATGAGTTTTCCGCATTGCTTGTGAAAGAAGCAGGAAAACCGTGGAAAGAAGCAGATGCAGATACTGCTGAAGCGATTGACTTTATGGAATATTATGCTCGCCAAATGTTGAAATTAAAAGACGGCATTCCTGTCGAAAGTCGTCCGGGAGAAACAAACCGTTTCTTCTACATTCCGCTTGGCGTTGGCGTTGTCATTTCACCGTGGAACTTCCCGTTTGCAATTATGGCGGGAACGACAGTTGCAGCGCTTGTGACAGGAAATACGGTGCTTTTAAAGCCAGCAAGTGCCACACCAGTCGTTGCTTATAAGTTCGTAGAAGTGTTAGAAGAAGCAGGCCTTCCAGCAGGCGTATTAAACTACATTCCGGGAAGCGGTGCGGAAGTAGGCGATTATTTAGTCGACCATCCGCGCACACGTTTTATTAGCTTCACAGGTTCACGCGATGTCGGCATTCGCATTTATGAGCGTGCCGCTAAAGTGCATCCAGGACAAATTTGGCTCAAGCGCGTCATTGCCGAAATGGGCGGAAAAGACACGATTGTTGTTGATAAAGAAGCAGACCTTGAATTAGCTGCACAATCAATTGTGGCATCGGCATTCGGTTTCTCAGGCCAAAAATGTTCAGCATGCTCGCGCGTTGTTGTGCTTGAAGACGTATACGATCAAGTATTAAACCGCGTTGTCGAGTTAACAAAGCAACTAAAAGTCGGCAATCCAGAAGAACAAAGCACGTTTATGGGACCGGTTATCGATCAATCGGCATATAACAAAATTATGGAATATATCGAAATTGGTAAACAAGAAGGCAAGCTTATGACAGGCGGCGAAGGAGACGACTCGAAAGGCTTCTTCATTCAGCCAACGGTGTTTGCAGATGTCGATCCGAAAGCGCGCATTATGCAAGAAGAAATTTTCGGACCAGTCGTTGCGTTTACGAAAGCAAAAGACTTCGATCAGGCGCTTGACATTGCAAACAACACAGAATACGGCTTAACAGGTGCGGTCATTTCAAACAACCGCTTCCATTTAGAAAAAGCGCGTGAGGAGTTCCATGTTGGCAACCTTTACTTTAACCGTGGTTGCACAGGAGCGATTGTCGGCTACCATCCGTTTGGTGGATTCAACATGTCTGGTACAGACTCGAAAGCAGGTGGCCCAGACTACTTACTTCTCCATATGCAAGCAAAAACAGTATCAGAAATGTTTTAATGGAAGGGACTTCAAAAAGTCAGTTACCTTGACTTTTTGGACAGCCCCTTTCGGGGAAAATCGAAAAAATACAAAAACAAGTGGAGAAAAACGAGCCGTTTTTCTCCACTTGTTTCATTTTTGGGACTTATCGGACAGCCTCTATTTGTGCTGGGTTGCTTTACTTACACACTAGCACTGGGGTGAATAGTTACGCTTTAGTTGGATACCACTAGATAAAAAATGTTGGTCTTTATTTGTTTGATTGAAAGATTTGTGAAAAAATGTCGAACGTTTAAGTCTCGAACATGCTTGACAGGTTTTTTTTTTTTTTTATAGTGGTATTAAAATGAATTATTATAAAAATATAGAAAGAGTGGTGTGTTTTTGTGAAAAAAGTTGTCTCCTTAACAATTACCGTTGTCCTATTGTTATTTATTGGTACTATTACTGATGGTTCTTCAGGAGATTATATTGAGGTTTATTCAATTGAAAAATCTGAGGATAGCCTGCGTTTAACGTGGAAGCAAATTGCTAAAGCTAAAAAATATGTTTTATATGATAATAGGGGAAAAGTTCTGTATGAAGGGAATGAAAGAGAGTTTATTCATAAAAAACTAACATCGGGTGAAATGTATGAGTATGTTTTGGCTGCATTTGATAAAGACGAGCAGTTATTGACCAAGATGAATGTTGTCACAAATACATTGCACCCTCTATCAAGTGATAGTGTGAAAGTAGATATGTTTTTTAATGAAAGAATGATAAAAATTGATTGGTCGGATATTCCAAATGTTCAAAGTTATACGGTTTATCGTGATGGAAAGCCAATGGTTGTTGTTTCACAAAGTGAGTTCAAAGACTTTAATGTATCATTTGGTCGGGAATACATGTATATCATTGAAGGTATAGAAACATTAGAAAAATTCGATAAAGAAAAAGACAAAGTAGTTGAAGACGAAAAAAATCATGTCATCTTAATACCTGCGAAGCAAGTAATTGATAAGCGTAACATGCGTTTTGAGGAATTCTCCCAGTCATTTTCAACACTTGCAGTTGAACCCGTAACTTCCTATCGCAATACAACATTTATTAAACCACCTAAAATATCCGCACCAGATGGTTACTGCTATGGGGGAGACAATCGTGACTTCTCTGCTTCTGCTAGCACTTATCGTACTCGAGTCGATCTCTCGATTTATTGGCAAGATAGGACTTATGGATTTTCAAAATACACAAGCGATTCTATTCGCTATAATAAAAATGATAATGGTACATGTGGTTCAACGGAATTGACAAGAAAAAATGCTGGGACATCAGGTATAACTGCTGTAAAGGAATGGATTACATCCAGTGAAGCACAATTTCAAATTTCCCATTCTGTTGGATTGCCGTTTTACATGGATGCCCCACCGAATATTGATTACAGCTATAGTTTAAATATTCAAAAAAGTGGAGTTACTTATATTAATGGTAGTCATGACCAGTATCCTTGGCATGAAATTTATAGATCCGATAATGGGGGAACGTGGAAAACTCTGTATCAATTTAATCCTGATGCTGCAGGTACAAATGTCAATTATTTATTTCCTTGGTATCCCAATAAGAAAATCGCAGTGAGTAAGTAATCTTATATTAAAAGGGGATAGTATAAGTGAAAAAATTTTTAGTAGAGGTTTTGCTGGCATTTGTCATGTTTGCACTTTCCATTTCGTTACTTAGCACTTTTTCTTTCTTTGTTGCCACTTTTCCATTTGTGATACTGGCTGTTCTGCTTATATGTGCAGTGACAGAAGCGTTTGTTTCTTTTTCTGATAAAAAATGGGGTTTCAAATGGGATTGGGTGGTTGTTTTGGGGATGGCAACGATTACGTCGCTTCCTTTTTACCCCTCTTTTGTATTTGTAGTCCCAATTTATATGGGGGCAGTGGGATATTATGCAGGGAGAAGACTGTGTTCCCGATTGCATTAGATGAAGGAAACAGCTTCTTGCCCCCGGGTTGTACTTGATATTTTAAGATAGGCGTGTACGGAATACATCCACAAAGATAGGCGTGTATGGAGAAACTATATACATCCACAGTATGTAACAAAGGCGATGTCAAAAGCGTTTTTCAGCGAATTATTTTAGACATTTTTGCAAGTGTTTTATTACCACTTTTGACTGAGAGAAGGGTAATAAAAAAGAAGCATATAAATCAAACTCCATAAGTAAAGAGGGAAAGATCATTTCCCTCTTTATGAAAACAACCGATTTCTCATTTTGAAAAGTTCTCGCTCAGTCATCGTTGTTTTGTGGACGGTGAAATCGACGTCAAGTTGGAGATTGTTGAGACGTTCGTTGAATTGTTCGTAGTGGGAGTCAATTTTTTCGTTTAGTGCGTGGATTTCTTGCTTCATTGCTGTCATTTCACCGCGCATATGATGCACGTCCATCGTTAAAGCTTCAAGCTTTGCGTCAGTTTCTTCTTGACGATGGAGAAGAGCGTTCATAAGATCGTAAAGCTCTTTTTGTCCATTTTTTAATGCTTGTTGCTCTTCGCGAATGAACTGTTGCTCTTTGCGGAATGCATTCATCTCTTCCCGCAAAGAGTTTATTTCTTCACGGAACGTTTTCTGCTCTTCTCGAATAGCCATTTGTTCTTCTCGAATAGCCATTTGTTCTTCGCGGATCGCTCGTTGCTCTTCGCGAACGTCTTGTAATTCTTTTTGGATGTCTGTGACGATGGATAAAATTTTCTCCAACACTTGTGCACTCATGTTCTCACCTCCTTTTATACACAATCATATTATAACATCATTCGACAAAAAGAGGGAGAAAAATCCCTCTATGCCTCCACATCAATAAATTGAAACGATGAAACGTCAAATAAGCCTTGGTCGGTTAATTTGAGTTCTGGAATGACAGGCAACGCTAAAAAGGCGAGCGTAATAAATGGATTAAAGTCGTTTGCTGCCCCAATCGCTATCAAGGCGCTGTGAATTGCTTGTAACCGTTCTAACACCTGCTCGTAACTTTTCGCTGTCATCAATCCACCGATTTCAAGCGGCAAGTCTGCTAAAACACGTCCGTTTTCGACGACGACAAGCCCGCCGTTGATCCTTTGTATATGTTCAATTGCAGTAATGATGTCGTCATCATTTGTTCCGGTAGCGATGATGTGATGTGAATCATGCGCAATGGATGAGGCGATTGCCCCTTTTTTCAATTGGAATCCGTTGACGATGCCAACACCGACTCCAAGCCCACGGTGACGTTCGACAACAACAAGTTTTAGTAAATCTTGCTCGAGTGACGGTTGGAAGACACCATGTTGGACGTTCACTTCTGTGATGAGCCGTTTTGTATGCAAATGATTTGGAACAATTTTAATGACATTTGCGCAATTTCCGCGTGTAAATGGAATTTGTACATCTTCTTTTGTTACTTTTTTTGTATGGACGGATTGTATAATTGTTTTGTCAACCGAAGTTGTTTTTGCTACGGAAAAGGTAGCGCATCCGTTTTCAGCAACAAGCGTCCCTTTTTTAAAGACATGTGTAATCGAAAACGACTGTAAATCATCCACAAGCAAAAAGTCGGCATCATACCCAGGAGCGATAGCGCCTTTCGTATATAGGCGATAACATTCTGCGGCGTTTAATGTCGCCATTTGAATCGCTGTTATCGGCTCTATACCAGCTTGAATCGCTAGGCGAATATGATGATCGATGCTCCCTTCGGTGACAAGCTCGTCAATATGCTTATCGTCTGTGCAAAATAAAAAGCGGCGTGCGTTATACGTATTGACTGCCGGGAGTAGTTTGTGCAAATCTTTTGCGACGGAGCCTTCCCGAATTAAAACGTACATGCCACGTCGCACGCGAGCGAGCGCCTCGTCTACCGTGACACACTCGTGATCGGTATGAACATTGGCGCTTCGGTACACGTTCACAGCTGTTTCATTAAGACCAGCTAAATGACCGTCAATTAGTTTATTTGCTTCTGTGGCAGCGGTTAGTTTAGCGAGCATATGTTGTTTTCCTTGCAAAAGCGACGGATAGTCCATCACTTCCGCAAGCCCAAGCACGCGCGGATGAGAAAAAAACGGTGCTAACTGTTCGGCATGAAGCGTTGCACCAGTGTGTTCAAAATCGGTTGCAGGCACGCACGACGGCAACATCACATATACATCAAGCGGAATGTCGTTCGAATCGTTTAGCATAAATTCAATGCCTTTTGTCCCCGCGACGTTCGCAATTTCGTGCGGATCGGTAATGACGGTTGTGACGCCGTGTGGAACGACGACGCGAGCAAATTCGCTCGGTGTAACCATGGATGATTCAATGTGGACGTGTCCGTCAATTAGCCCAGGGCAAACGTATTTCCCTTTGGCATCAATGACGGTGTGCCCATCATATGTACCGATACCGACAATTTTTCCATCGGCAATCGCCATATCTGCTTGCACGATTTCGTGTGTAAAGACGTTGACAATTTTTCCGTTTTTGACGACAACATCGGCTAATTGTTTTTTTGAAGCTACAGCAAGTTGTTTCATTGATGTTCCTCCTCTCCAACTCGATACGAGGAGCGATCCCCGTAGTCAAACGATTTCCGGTCGTTTGGTAGAAACTTTCGGACCATATTTCCGAAATTATACGAGTTGTTTTTTTGAAAATTTTTTTCATTCTACACTGACACTTTTTTTTCGTCAATGCTTGATTTATGTCGAATAAACGATAAAAAATGATATTGTTTCGTAAAAATGTTTTGTTATATAATTCTAATAAGTTTGAAAAGTAAAATACTTTTATTTAAGAAAGGAGATGAATGTTTTGGAGAATATTGTCGGTTTTCTAAATGAATTATTATGGAGTCCGGTCATGATTTATTTTTGTCTTGGTGTTGGTCTTTTATTTTCGATTATTACCCGCTTTTTACAAGTGCGCCATTTTAAAGACATGATTAAACTCATGTTTCAAGGGAAAAGCTCCGATGCAGGTGTTTCTTCGTTCCAAGCATTATCGATCGCCCTTTCCGGTCGGGTAGGAACAGGAAATATTGCTGGAACAGCGACAGCGATCGCTTTCGGTGGACCAGGTGCTGTATTTTGGATGTGGATGATTGCATTTATTGGTGCATCAAGTGCATTTATTGAGTCAACGTTAGCACAAATTTATAAAGTAAAGCAAGATGGGCAATATCGCGGTGGCCCTGCGTATTACATCGAAAAGGGGATCGGTTGGAAATGGTATGCAGTGCTATTTGCGATTTCGTCAATTATTGCAGTTGGATTGTTAATGCCGGGCATTCAATCGAACTCTATCGCGACGGGATTGAATAACGCTTTCGGCTTAAGTCCGACATGGACAGGTGTTTTGCTTGTTGCGTTGCTTGGTGCCATTATTTTTGGTGGGGTGAAGCGAATTGCAACCGTAGCGCAATATGTCGTTCCTTTTATGGCGCTTGCGTACATTTTACTTGCGCTCATCATTATGGCAGCAAATATTACACAGCTGCCAGCGGTATTTGCACTAATTGTAAAGAGTGCATTAGGGTTTGACTCCGCATTCGGCGGTATTTTAGGCATGGCGATTTCATGGGGAGTAAAACGGGGCATTTATTCAAATGAAGCTGGACAAGGAACTGGGGCACATGCAGCGGCCGCTGCTGAAGTATCCCATCCAGCGAAACAAGGGCTCGTTCAAGCGTTTTCTGTATATATCGATACACTGCTCGTTTGTTCAGCTACAGCGTTTATGATTTTATTTACGGGAATGTATAACACAGCGAATCCAAGCGGTGGATTTATTGTTGAAAACTTAAAAGGGGTAAACCCTGGCCCAGGTTATACACAAGCTGCGATTGAAACGATCTTCCCTGGCTTTGGAGCCGCTTTTGTTGCGATTGCGTTATTTTTCTTCGCATTTACAACGATCATGGCGTATTATTACATTGCCGAGACGAATGTCGCTTATTTAATGCGTGGGAAAAACGGAACGTGGTTAATGACGGGATTAAAAATAATGCTTTTAATCGCAACATTTTACGGGGCGGTAAAAACAGCAGACTTAGCATGGGCGCTCGGTGATGTCGGTCTTGGTATCATGGTTTGGCTAAACTTAATCGCCATTTTAATTTTGGCAAAACCAGCGTTACAAGCATTGAAAGATTATGAAGAACAAAAAGAACAAGGACTTGATCCTGTGTTTGATCCAACAAAACTAGGCATTAAAAACGCGGACTATTGGGTCAATGATTTTAAACGAGATGAAGAACGCGTGTCATAACGAGAGATGTCCAATCGGGCATCTCATTTTTTTGTTTATTCATGAGTAAACAAAATGAATGGCAAATGTTGCTTCACTGCGCGAAAGTTTGGTATCATCATAGTATTGTGAAAGGTCGATAATATCGGAGGTGAAACATATGTCACGAATTTCAATCGAGCAAGTCAAGCATGTGGCGCATTTGGCGCGCTTAGCGATTACAGAAGAGGAAGCAGCGATGTTTGCGAAGCAATTAGATGCGATTATTACGTTTGCCGAGCAGTTAAACGAGTTAGATACAGAAAACGTTCCGCCAACATCACACGTGCTGAATATGAAAAATGTGATGCGTGAAGATGTACCGACAGCTGGACTTCCGTTAGAAGACGTATTGAAAAATGCACCAGACCATCAAGACGGACAATTCCGAGTGCCAGCCATTTTAGAGTAAGGAGGGAAGAATATGTCATTGTTCGATTATCGTGTATCTGAATTGCACAATTTATTGCATAAAAAAGAGATTTCCGTTTCGGATTTAGTAGATGAATCGTTTAAACGTATTCATGAAGTAGAAGAAAAAGTACAAGCGTTTTTAACGTTGAACGAAGAACAAGCGCGTGCGAAAGCAAAAGAGTTAGATGAGAAACTTGCAACAGAAAAGGAATTTGGCTTACTTTTCGGGATGCCAATCGGCATTAAAGATAACATTGTGACAAAAGGGCTGCGCACAACGTGTGCGAGTAAAATTTTATACAACTTCGATCCGATTTATGATGCTACAGTCGTTGAACGTTTACATCAAGCTGATGCAGTAACGATCGGTAAGTTAAATATGGACGAGTTTGCGATGGGATCGTCGACAGAAAACTCTGGGTTTCAACTTACGCGCAATCCGTGGGATTTAGAGCGCGTGCCAGGCGGCTCTAGCGGCGGGTCGGCTGCGGCGGTAGCGGCGGGTGAAGTGCCGTTTGCGCTCGGATCAGATACAGGTGGTTCGATTCGCCAACCAGCTGCGTTTTGTGGCGTCGTCGGGTTAAAGCCGACATATGGTCGCGTATCGCGCTACGGCCTTGTCGCGTTTGCCTCTTCACTTGACCAAATCGGTCCGATTACACGTACGGTGGAAGATAATGCATATGTATTACAAGTCATTTCTGGTTTAGATCCGATGGATTCTACATCAGCCAATGTTGAAGTACCAGATTACGTTTCTGCCTTAACAGGGGACATTCAAGGGCTAAAAATTGCCGTACCGAAAGAATATGTAGGCGAAGGGGTATCAGAAGAAGTTCACCAATCCGTTTTCCAAGCGCTGAAAGTATTAGAAAGTCTCGGGGCAACATGGGAAGAAGTATCGCTTCCTCACTCCAAATACGCGCTTGCGACGTACTATTTATTAGCGTCTTCTGAAGCATCGGCAAACCTTGCGCGCTTTGACGGTGTTCGTTACGGCTATCGGACAGACAATGCGAAAAACTTAATGGAGATGTACAAGCAAACGCGCAGTGAAGGGTTCGGTAACGAAGTGAAACGCCGTATTATGCTTGGAACGTTCGCGTTAAGCTCCGGCTATTATGATGCATATTACAAAAAAGCTCAAAAAGTGCGTACGCTCATTAAACAAGATTTCGAAAACATTTTCGCAAAGTACGACGTCATTATTGGGCCAACAACGCCGACACCAGCGTTTAAAATCGGCGAGAAAACAAGCGATCCGTTAACGATGTACGCCAACGACATTTTAACAATTCCAGTCAACCTTGCCGGTGTTCCAGGCATCTCAGTGCCGTGCGGATTTGTCAACGGGTTGCCAGTCGGTCTACAAATTATCGGCAAGCATTTTGACGAAAGCACAATTTACCGCGTGGCGCATGCGTTCGAACAAGCAACAGATTACCATAAACAAAAACCAACGTTGTAAGGGGGGGAATAGTGATGAATTTTGAAATTGTCATCGGACTTGAAGTGCACGTCGAGCTGAAAACGAAATCGAAAATTTTCTCAAGCAGCCCAAATGCATTCGGAGCGCCCCCAAACACACAAACGAGCGTCATTGACTTAGGGTACCCAGGCGTCCTTCCGGTGCTAAACAAGCAAGCAGTTGAATTTGCGATGAAAGCCGCGATGGCATTAAACTGCGAAATCGCGACGGAAACGAAATTTGACCGGAAAAACTACTTTTATCCGGACAATCCGAAAGCGTACCAAATTTCACAATACGACCAACCGATTGGACAAAACGGCTGGATTGAAATTGAAGTGAACGGCAAAAAGAAAAAAATTGGCATTACGCGCATTCATTTAGAAGAAGATGCAGGAAAGCTGACGCATACAGGGGACGGTTATTCGTTAGTTGACTTTAACCGCCAAGGCACACCGCTCATTGAAATCGTATCAGAACCAGATATTCGTTCACCTGAAGAAGCGTATGCGTATTTAGAAAAATTAAAGTCGATTATTCAATATACGGGTGTATCCGATTGTAAAATGGAAGAAGGTTCGCTTCGTTGTGATGCGAACATTTCCCTTCGTCCGATCGGCTCAGACAAATTCGGCACAAAAACAGAATTGAAAAACTTAAACTCGTTTAACTTCGTTCGTCAAGGGCTTGAGTACGAGGCGAAACGTCAAGAGAAAATTTTGTTGTCTGGTGGCGTCATCCAACAAGAAACGCGCCGTTTCGATGAAGCGACGAAAACAACGATTTTAATGCGTACAAAAGAAGGTTCAGAAGACTATCGTTACTTCCCAGAGCCAGATTTAGTGATGCTTTATATTGACGATGAATGGAAAGAGCGTGTACGCGCATCGATTCCAGAGCTTCCAGATGCACGGAAAAAACGGTACATTGAGGAACTTGGTTTGCCAGAGTACGATGCGAAAGTGTTAACATTGACAAAAGAAATGGCAGATTTCTTTGAAGCAACGGTTGCAAATGGAGCGGATCCGAAGCTTGCATCGAACTGGCTGATGGTTGAAGTATCTGCCTATTTAAACGCAGAACAAAAAGAATTGCATGACATTGCGTTAACGCCAGAAAGTTTAGCAGGCATGATTAAACTCATTCAAAACGGTACGATTTCGTCAAAAATTGCGAAGAAAATCTTTAAAGAACTTGTTGAAAAAGGTGGCGATCCAGAGCAAATCGTCAAACAACAAGGGCTTGTGCAAATTTCTGACGAAGCAACGTTGCGCAAAATCGTATTGGAAGTGCTCGATGCGAATCCACAATCGATTGAAGACTTTAAAAACGGAAAAGACCGTGCGATCGGCTTCTTAGTCGGTCAAATTATGAAAGCAACAAAAGGACAAGCAAACCCACCTCTTGTGAATAAGCTATTGCTTGAAGAGATAAATAAACGATAATGAAAAAGCGGCGTTGTCCCTCGGACAATGCCGCTTTTCTTACAGATGAACAAGCTTTTGCAAGGTGCTTTCTACTTTAAATACACGATTGTTTAATACTTGGATGCTCGATTCGTGGTCAGTGAGGGCAGAGAGTACTTTCTCTTCGAGTATGTTGGTTGAGCGGGTGATGTTTCCTTGCATGTTGTGGACATCGAGTGCGAGTGCAGCGTATTTTGCGGCGAGCACCTCTTGACCGTGACGAACCGCTTCGCAAATCGCTTTCGTTTCGAGTGTCCGTTCGTCAAGCAGTTGTACTTTCTCATCGAGTGCTTGGATTTTTTCGTCAAGTGCTAGGACTTTGCCATCGAGCGTTTGAACTTTTTCGTCAAGTGCTTGAACTTGTTCGCGTAAGGAAGATACTTCTTTTTCAAGAGATTCCACCTTTTTCTCCACTGCTTCCACTCGTTTTTCTAGCGATTCGACTTTTTCTCGAGTTGCTTTTACTTCGTGAAGGATTTCATAAAGCAACTGTTCGACCATATCGTTCACCTCCTTTTCGTTTCCATTTTACACGAATCGACAGCGGATGACTAGCGAACACTTCATTTTTTCGTCAAGCTGCTTATAGAGAACATTTCCTAAACGATGTTTTAGTAGAGAACGGCTGGCGAATCGATGACAAGAAGTAGAAGAAAAAAGTAGTGATTGAAGCTAATTACTTTCACGCTGCATGACTTTATAGCTAGTAAAACAAGAAATGTTGTGGCGGAAAAACGGGAGACTAAAAGGTACTTTTGGAACGGTTAGAGAGATGAAGAAGAGTTGACAAACAGAGAAAAAGAGAATATGATGATTTTATCAAATGTTTAAACTTTTAAACAAAAGAAAGGAAGAGAGGAATGGGACAAAAGGCGATCGAGGTGTTTCGATCGTGCATACCGTTATTTCAAGCGTTAAGCGATCCTCACCGTCAAGATATTGTATTGTTGCTTGCAGAACACGATAAGCTGACAGTCAATGAAATTACAGAACGGTCAAGTTTATCTCGTCCAGCGATTTCGCATCATTTAAAAATTTTGCGGGATCAAGGACTAGTGTCAGTAGAACAAAAAGGGACATTACGATATTATGTGTTGTCAATTGAAAAGGCGGTTGAATTATTAAAAGAATTGATTCAAGCTGTAGAAAATGAGTGCCTTTAGATGACTAAAGGCCAACTTTTTCAATTTATATGTTTAAGTTTTTAAACACTTGAAAATGAGGTGTGATAAGGGGGAGAAACATGGAGCAGCTACTTCAAAAACAAAAGCATTATTTTCAAACAGGCGAAACGCTTTCTCTTGATTTTCGCTTAAAGCAATTAACACGTTTGAAAGAGACAATAAAAAAGTATGAACAGACGATCACCGACACGTTAAAAAAAGAGTTGCATAAATCCCCATTTGAAGCGTATACGACAGAAATCGGGATCGTGTATGAAGAGATTCGTTTTGTAATGAAACGTCTAAGCGATTGGATGAAGCCGCAACGTGTACCGACGCCATTGACACACTTTGGATCAAAAAGTTACATATATCCAGAGCCATACGGTGTCAGTTTAATTATTGCGCCATGGAATTATCCATTTCAGCTTGCGATCAGTCCGCTCATTGGAGCGATCGCCGCAGGAAATTGTGCGATTGTCAAGCCGTCTGAATATACACCTGAGACGTCGTCTTTGTTGAAAGCGATTGTTTCCGAGGCGTTTTCAGAGGAATATGTGGCTGTCGTAGAAGGGGGTGTAGACGTTAGTCAAAAGCTACTTGACTTGCCTTTTGACCATATTTTTTTCACAGGAAGCGTGTCCGTAGGGAAAATGGTAATGGCTGCTGCCGCAAAACATTTGACGCCTGTCACATTAGAACTTGGTGGGAAAAGTCCCGCGATCGTCGATGCTTCTGCCCATATCGACTTGGCTGCGAAGCGGATCGTATGGGGGAAGTTTTTAAATGCGGGACAAACGTGTATTGCACCTGATTATGTGTTCGTGCATGCGTCTGTTAAATCGCTGCTTATTGAGCGAATGAAGCAGTATATTGAGCAATTGTACGGTGATAAAAATACGTACAGTCGTATAGTAACGGTGCGACATACAGAACGGCTCGTTCGCTTCTTAGCAAACGGTACAGTTTTACACGGTGGAACATACGACATCGAGCAACGTTGGATTGAACCGACATTGCTTGACGATATAACATGGGATGATGCTGTGATGCAAGAAGAAATTTTCGGCCCTATCTTGCCCATTCTTACGTTTGAAACGATTGATGAAGCAATTCAAATGATCAACGACTACGAAAAACCGCTTGCGCTTTATTTGTTCACCGAAGATCGTGACGTACAACAACAAATATTACAGCAAGTTCATTTCGGCGGGGGATGTATAAACGATACGGTTGTACATGTTGCTAATCCTCATTTGCCGTTTGGTGGGGTCGGACAAAGCGGCATCGGTGCATATCATGGAAAAGCAAGCTTTGATGCGTTCACCCACTACAAAAGCGTATTAAAACAAACAACGAAATTCGATATCCCGTTGCGCTATCCAAACTTTCCAAATGCGCTCAAGTGGGTACGAAAGCTGCTGAAATAAAAAAGTGTTCCTAAAGAGGCACTTTTTGTTCTGAAGATAAATTTGAACAAATTTCGAAAAAAATTTAACGAAAATGTGACAAGATTTCAGATGAACAACCGATTTCTTTTTCTATTTCCATGTATTATATAAAAGATAGCGCTTTTCTCGCTCGTTTTTAGAGATTGAGAAAAGTGTTTTTCTTTTTGTCAATCGATTTGCTGCTTATTTTTCCTGCGATGCAGTTTCTTCCTTCCCTTTTTCGTCACAATTATTTTTACAATACATGTTAAAATCATTTCAATAGTGTTAATACTACAAAGCTAATTAAATTCGCTCGTTTTGTATTTGTTTTTTTGTTCAATGAATCACAATTTTGTTGAGGTGAAGACAGATGAAGCGTTTGTTTGCCTTATTGATAGCGGGATTGCTTCCGCTTCTTGGTGGCTGTGAGATGGTTGTGTTTCAGCCGCAAGGACCAGCTGCAAGAAGTATTACAGAACTAATCAACTGGTCGATTTGGTGGATGCTTCTCGTTGTTGTCGTTGTATTTGCATTGTTTGCTTACATCGTATGGAAATATCGGGATCGCCCTGAGCGGCAAGGGGAAGAACCGCCTGAAGAGCATGGAAGCACGGTGCTTGAAATTGTATGGACCGTTATTCCGATTTTGATCGTCATCGCACTAACGATTCCGACAATGAGAACGTTATATGATTTAGAAAAACCGCCGAAAGGGTACGAAGACGAAAAACCGCTCGTCATTCATGTGACGTCAGCGGATTGGAAATGGATTTTTAGCTACCCTGAACAAAATATTGAAACGGTAAACTACGTCAACATTCCAGCAGGTCGTCTTGTGTTATTTAAAATGACTTCCGCGTCTACGATGCAGTCGTTTTGGGTACCAGCGCTAGCTGGACAAAAATATACGATGAACAAAATGGAAACGGAATTATACGTCGTTGCAGATCGTCCGGGATCGTATGAAGGACGGAATACAAACTTTAACGGACGAGGGTATGCACATATGCAGTTTGAAGTGTTAGCCCAAACGCCACAAGAGTTTGAAAAATGGGTGGAAGAAGTGAAACAAACGGCACCGAAATTAACGAAAGAAAAATATGAACAATTGTTGTTGCCGACACATTTAGGACGATTGACGTTTGTCGATACGCATTTGCAATGGGTAAACCATGCTGATCCGCATTCGAAGACGTACACAAATCCAGAATTATATCGCGGGCATGGATACCAAGGGAAAATTTTTATTCGTGAAGATAACTACAAAAGCTCATCAACTTGTAACGATGAGGAACAAAAAGCTTTAGAGAGTGATAGCGGAGGTGAACATCATGGGCATTAAGTGGAATGAAATATTTGTTGGAGGAGATCCGCTTCTTGTCGGTTCACAAATTGCGATTGTATTGACTGTCGTTGCGATTGTCGCTGGATTAACGTACTTTAAAAAATGGGGTTGGTTATGGCGCGAATGGCTTACGACAGTTGACCATAAAAAAATTGGGATTATGTACATTTTATCAGGTGTACTCATGTTTTTCCGCGGTGGAATTGACGGGTTGTTAATGAAGGCGCAAACGGCGCGCCCAGAAATGAACTTTTTAGATGCGCAACATTACAATGAAATTTTCACAACACATGGCGTCATTATGATTTTATTTATGGCGATGCCGTTTTTGATTGGTTTAATGAACGTCGTCGTGCCTCTGCAAATTGGAGCGCGCGATGTGGCGTTTCCGCAGTTGAACGCACTTAGCTTTTGGCTATTTTTTAGCGGGGCGATGTTATTTAACATTTCGTTCGTTGTCGGCGGTTCACCGGATGCAGGGTGGACGTCGTACTTCCCGCTTGCCGGAAAAGAGTTTAGCCCAGGCATCGGAAATAACTACTATGCGATTGCGTTGCAAATTGCAGGATTAGGGACGTTAATGACCGGTATTAACTTTATTGTCACCATTTTAAAAATGCGTGCACCAGGCATGACATTGATGAAAATGCCGATGTTTACATGGACAACATTCATTACGTCAATTATTATCGTCGCGGCATTTCCGATTTTTACAGTTGCCTTAGCGTTAATGACGTTTGACCGTTTGTACGGAACACATTTCTTTACGCTTTCTTCAGGCGGAAGCGATATGCTTTGGGCAAACTTATTTTGGCTTTGGGGCCACCCAGAAGTGTATATCGTCATTTTGCCGGCGTTCGGTATTTTCTCTGAAGTCATTGCGACGTTTTCACGAAAAACGTTGTTCGGCTATACATCGATGGTCGTTTCCATTGTTGGTATTGCATTTTTAAGTATGATCGTATGGGTGCACCATTTTTACACGATGGATGCAGGTCCTGCGGTGAACTCATTTTTCTCGATTACAACGATGTTAATTGCCGTTCCGACAGGCGTGAAAATTTTTAACTGGTTGTTTACGATGCGAAAAGGACGCATTCAATTTACAACTGCGATGTTATGGGCGCTCGCTTTCGTGCCAAACTTCGTCATCGGTGGAGTGACAGGGGTCATGTTGGCGATGGCGGCTGCAGATTACCAATATCACAATACGCTATTTTTAGTCGCGCACTTCCATTACGTGTTAATTCCAGGCGTTGTGTTTGCGGTATTTGCAGGGTTGTACTATTGGTGGCCAAAAATGTTCGGCTTTATGTTAAACGAAAAGCTCGGCAAATATCACTTCTGGTTGTTTACGATCGGATTTAACGTGACGTTTATGCCGATGTTTTTCCTCGGTTTAAAAGGCGCAGTTCGTCGGGCATATACGTATTCAGCAGAATCTGGGTTTGCGCCGCTGTTTCTCGTTTCTGCGATCGGTTCTATTATTTTGGCGATCGGCTTTGCGGTATTTTGTTATAACATTTATTGGAGCTTCCGTTATGCGAAGCGCAATGTTTCCCACGATCCATGGGATGCGCGCACGCTTGAATGGATGACGGCATCGCCAGTACAATTTTATAACTTTGCGGTCGTTCCAGAAGTGAAACAATTAGATGCGTTTTGGCATATGAAAAAACGTGGTGAAACGCTTACGTTGAAAGAAAGCGAAATCAAAAAAATTCATATGCCGAGCAACTCAGGTTTGCCGTTTTATATGGCAGTCGTGTTTGGAATTACAGGTTTCTTCCTCGTCTTTGAAGCGCATATCGCAGCAGCTGTTGCGGCGATTGGGATTATCATCGGGCTTGTCATTCGTTCGTTTGATTACAATGATGGCTATTATGTAAGCGTCGATGAGATTAAACGAACAGAACGTACGTGGAGAAACGTAGAAGGGGGGACGGAAAATCATGTCGGCTAACGTCAATCATTCTCTTCCACTGGAATATCAAACGGAACAAAACCGATTAAATATTTTAGGTTTTTGGATTTTTCTCGGGGCAGAAATTGTGCTATTTGCGACGTTGTTTGCCGTCTATGGTGTGTTAGGTCACCGCTATGCCGGTGGCCCAACGCCGAGCGACATTTTTAAGCTGAACGATGTGCTTATTGAAACGTTGTTGTTGTTAACGAGTAGCTTCACATGTGGATTAGCTGTCTTTTTCATGCGGCAACGCGATATGAAAAAACTGCTCGTTTGGTTTATTATCACCCTTTTATTAGGGGCAGGCTTTTTGTTTATGGAAATTCGGGAGTTTATTCATTACGTGCATGAAGGAGCAACGATGCAAACGAGCGCATTTTTATCAAGCTTTTTTGTGCTGCTTGGCACGCACGGCGCGCACGTGACGTTCGGAATCATTTGGGCGATTATGCTCATTATTCAACTCCTTCAACGCGGGTTGACGCCAATGACTGCAAGAAAAATGTTTATCATTAGTTTATATTGGCATTTCCTTGATGTCGTTTGGATTTTCATTTTTACGTTCGTTTATTTAAAAGGGATGGTGGGGTAAATGGAACATAAAAGCAAATATCCCGTTAGCCACGTGATTGGGTTTTTCTTTTCGCTTGTTTTAACGTTTGTCGCGGTGTTTGTCACATTAAAAATGAACGTATCATATACGATTGTCATGTGGATCATCGGTTCACTCGCGGTCATTCAAGCCGGACTTCAACTATTTATGTTTATGCACGTCACAGAAGGAGAAGACGGAAAAACGAACGTCATTAATATGGCATATGCAGTGTTCGTTGCGATCGTCATTGTCGCAGGATCGATTTGGGTGTTAACGTCTGGACATGCCGCACATTAAAACAACTGGTTGTACGCCAGTTGTTTTTTAATTTTTTACTCATGTATATACATGTCTACCTCCCACTTGTTCATCATTCTTGTTATAATGAAAAAAAGCAGGGAGGAGGGACGGGTGTGCGTGTATATGAGGAAACGTTAAAAAAATTGTTTATCAACTACACAATTGGCTCGATTTTGGCAGTTGTCGGTGTCGGTAGTACGCTAATGGTTATGGCATTGCATATTCGCCAAGTGGATTTAATGCTGTTGTTGCTTATTCAATTTTTTTCATTTTGCATGATGTTATTTATTGAATATCGCGCCTTTCAAAAAGATATTGATCCGATTCGTCGTCTTTTTTATGACAACAATATAACGGAACAACAGTTTTATTGGGCGCTTGTTCAAGCGAAGCGTTTTCCGCTGCTTACAGTGAGACGTATTGCGCTTCCACATTTTTTAGGGCTTTCTATTCCGGCCATTGCGTTGACGCTTTCGCTTATTTTTATAGATGTGTTGCGCATTCCATATATGTATGTCGTTTATGCTTTATTTGGTGCGTTGCTTATTGCAATGCTTCATGCGATGATTGAGTTTTTTTTAACGCTACGCACGATGCGCCCGCTCATTGGCGATATGATGCAAATCGGGAGAATGCATGGGTTTCATGAAACGATCCGAGCAACAAATGTCGTATATGTTCCGATGAAAATAAAAATTGGCTTAAGTGTGTTATTCATTGGCATTTTCCCAGTTTTATTATTTGTGTTAGCGACAGAGGTCAAATTGTTCGCTGAGGGGAAAAATACGTTTTCAGGCTATTGGACGTGGACGATTGTTGTTTTAGTCATTTCTGTTTTGTTTTCTTTATTTGCGGCGCGTGTCTTATCGGAAGATGTAGAACGAAGCATTGAAGATTTGCTTCAATATATGAACCGCGTGCAAAGAAAAGAGTATGAACTGATGTGTGACAACGTGTATATTGATGAATTTTCCGAGCTTACAAACGGCTTTAACCATATGGTCGATGCGATTGTCAAACGAGATGAAAAAAATAAGCAATTATTAAATAGTTTTATTTCGGTCATGACGACAGCGCTCGATGCGCGTGATGAATATACAGCTGGTCATTCGCAACGTGTTGCGGTATATGCTGTGGAAATTGGTAAAAGGCTAGGAGTGACAAATGAACAACTTGCGCGTTTATATCGTTCTGCGATTTTGCATGATATCGGCAAAATCGGTATCCCTGATCACATTTTATTGAAAGACGGAAAATTAACAGATGAGGAATTTGCATGGATTAAAAAACATCCGGTGCTCGGTGAAAACATTATTCGACAAGTGCAGCCGATTGAAAAAGTAAAAGATTTGCTTCCGGGCATTCGATCACATCATGAACGGATCGATGGAAAAGGGTATCCCGATGGCTTAAAAGGGGAGGACATTCCGCTCTTTGGGCGCATCATCGCGGTTGCTGATGCGTTCGATGCGATGACGTCTGATCGTCCATATCGAAAAGGAATGCATGTAGAAAAAGCGGTTTCGATTTTGTTAGAAGGTCGTGGGACACAATGGGATGCCCAAATGGTCGATTGTTTTATTTCTTTTTTAAAGGAGAGAGAACAAGAAAAAGTGAGTTAGATGCCAACGACGGCATCTATTTTTTTATGTAAGTGATATACTAAAAGAAAAAGGATGTGAGATGGTGAAACGGGTCGTGATTAGCTTTCTCCTTTTACTTGCAGGATGCGCGAATGGGCAAGATCCATCGAACGTGAAACAGTTAGAACAAACGATTGAAAAACAACAATCGGCCATTGAACAACTGCAAGAAAAAAATAAACAGCTTCAAAAAGAAAACGAGCAATTAAAAACCGAGGAAAAACAAATTTCTTCTTCTCTTTTATCTGTCGCGTTAAATGTTGTGACCGCGTTAAAAAATAAAGATATGAATACGCTTTCTTCTTATGTCCATTCGACAGCTGGGGTGCGGTTTAGTCCATATGGACATGTCGATGTCCAAAATGATTTGCAGTTTTCTGCTTCTCAGCTTCCTTCCCTTTGGGCTTCGACGCAAGTATATCAATGGGGAGTATATGACGGTTCAGGCGATCCTATTCAATTCACGTTTCAAGACTATTTTGATCGTTTCGTCTATGATGTAGATTTTGCGAATCCACATATGATCGGAAATAATGTTGTTGTTGGGACAGGAAATATGATTAACAACATTCAACAAGCATATCCGAACGGATCATTTATCGAATTTCATTTCACAGGCTTTGACCCACAGTATAGCGGCATGGATTGGAGAAGTTTGCGCCTCGTCTTTGAACAAGAAAACGGTCAATGGAAACTCGTTGGAATTATTCATGATGAATGGACGACATAACATACAAAAGGTGTCCGGACAGGGACACCTTTTGTATTACTCGCCTTTTAATTGCTTGAGTTGTTGCTCGACTTCTACATCAAATGATTGAGGGGGCATCGTTTGAATGACAGAGCGAGCTTTTGCTTCTGCTTCGAGCAACATTACTTTTTCTTCCATACGCGCAAAACCTTTTATGACATGATCGTAATGAAAAGACGTCATCGCTTCGTCCATTTGTTTCATCGTCTCGGCAACATAAAAGCGCGTCATTAACTGCACTTGTTTTAGTTTTAATTGCTCATATGTTTCGTACAGTTGCTTCACTTTTTCTGTTAAAACAGTTGTTTTTTCTTTTAATGTATTGTATTGTTGCGTATATAGTTCTAATTTTTTTTCATAAGCGATTTTTTCTTGAAGAGCCATTTTTGCGATCGGCTCTTCATTTTTTTCAACGGCTAATTTTGCTTGACGAGCACGTTTTTCAATCATTTCTTTCGCATCTGCGATCAAACGTTCATATTTTTGTTCTAACACGAATTGCTGCGCTAATGCTTGTTGTGCTTTTTCTAGCTGTTCTTCTAGTTCACGAATGTATTGTTTCGTCATGCGAATCGGATCTTCGCATTTGTCAATGATGTCGTGTAAGTCGGCAAGGACGACATGTTTGACGCGTTTAAAAATACCCATCTTATTTTTCCTCCTTGTTTATTGTTTTTTCCCATTCATCTAAAAAGCTATGGTTTTGAATAGGTGAAACGAACGGTTCAAATGCAGGCGCTGGTTTCGTTTTGCTTCTAAACAACACGTAAGCTGCAACAATAGCTAGGACAGCAAGCAACGCTTTCGGTAAAAGACCAACGAGCCCGATCGCCATGAGCGCCCCGCCAATCCATTTGCCGCCGCTTTTTGTCGTTTTCCACACGATCCATCCGATGATGACGAATGCCAACTGAATAAGGAAAGGAATCCATCCGAACATTGGCATGCCGTGTGGTCGCATCATTTGTGGACCGTGGTGGCCAAATGCGCGATGATGTTTCCCCATTCCCATCATGTGCTCTGCCGGCATTCGTCCGCTCCAACCGATGTGAATGAAATAAGTAGCGACGTGTGCGAATACGGCGACGACAACTAGTCCACCTAGCAAAAAGAAAAGGGTTCGTTTTTTCACATCACTCACCTCCTTTGTTGTTTACAGTTTGAATTGTACAAGCGAAAAGAGAAAATTAGGTGAAAAAGAAAAAAACGTGCGACATTTATGCACGTTCATTCGGAAAAGTGAGAGTAAATGTTGTTCCTTTCCCCACTTCGCTTTCAACTTGAATGTGTCCGTTATGTGCTTCAACAATCCATTTTGCGATGGAAAGTCCAAGACCGTGGCCGCCAATTTGCCGTGTTCGCGCTTTGTCTGCACGGTAAAAGCGATCAAAAATATGAGGAAGGTGTTCAGGTGCAATGCCAATCCCTGTGTCAGAAATGGAAATTTCTACAACTTTTCGTTGTTTCGTCACATATTGTTTGAAAGAAAGGGAAACTGTTCCACCTTCAGGAGTATATTTGATGGCATTATCAAGCAAAATGTACAACAGCTGTGTACATTTATCTTCATCCCCGACGAATTCAATTTGTTCAGACGCATGAAACTGAAGCGTAATGTTCTTTTTATTTGCAAGCTCTTGTAACGAATGCAGCGTATGTTGGGCACATGCCTGCAAATCAAACGGTTTTTTTTCGATCTGAAGCTTTGCGTCGTCTGTTCGTGCAAGGGTGAGAAGGTCGTTAATGAGTTTAGTCATTCGTTTTGTCTCATCTCCTAGACGTTCAATCGTTTTACGACTAAATGCATCGGACGTTAACGACATATCCATTTTCAATGCTTCTACAGAAGAAAAAATGACGCTAAGTGGCGTCCGCAGTTCATGAGAAGCATCGGCGACAAATTGACGTTGGCGATTGTATGCGTCTTGAATTGGAACGAGCGCACGTTTAGACATGAAATAGCTAAAAGCAACAGCGACCGCGATAAATAACACGCCGAGGCTGAGTAAAATGAATGTTGACCATTTGAGCAAACGAAACATGCTTGTCACATCCATACCGACATATAGCACGCCAACGAGTTGTCGATCGACAATTAAGGGACGAGCGACAGTTAATATTTTTAATTCATCGGCACGAAATCGTTTCAATTCGTGCTGATGGTGAGGGATATGAATGTCTACATATCTTAATTCATTTTTTTCTGGCGTCCACGGTTGAAGTGTAGAGAGGAGAAGCGGTCGCAATCCTTTATTCACTTCATCCCCCATCATCAACCGTCCGCGCGCATCTACGACGTAAAAAAACAGTTGGTCTTCACTTAAAAAAATGACATTTTGATCTGTTGGCCAACCGATGAACGGCTGCTCTGTAAGCAAGGTTTGAATCGTTTGTCCTTCTTGTTCAGCGAGCATACGAATGCGTCGCTCTTGGTCATTTGTCATGACGGTATGAATAAGGAAAGAAACAACCGCAATAAAAATGGCTAAAAACACGATAAGAATCCCGCTGTATGTGGCAGTTAAGCGCCATTGTGTGCGGTGAAACATATCGGAATGATTGAAAAAAGAACGAATGTTATTTTTCAATGGTATATCCCACCCCGCGCACCGTTTTAATGAGCTGTTGTTGTTCATCTCCAATTTTTTTACGCAACAGCTTGACGGTTGCATCAATCGTTTTCATCGAGACGTCTGCGTCATAACCCCAAATACGATCAAGAATAATGTCGCGCGTTAACACCCGACCTTTGTTTTGCAGTAATAAATCGAGTAGTTGAAATTCACGTGGGGTTAATATCATTTGTTCTCCATTTTTCGTCAATGTATGAGTTGTACGGTTGACTTCAAACGCTCCCCAGCGGACAATTTCTTCTTGAATTGGTGCAAATGTGCGCCGCGATAACGCTTTAAGGCGTGCTATGAGCTCATCGATTTCAAACGGCTTTACTAAGTAATCATCCGCTCCGGCTTCTAACCCTTCGACGCGGTCTTGTACCGCATCTTTCGCTGTTAACATTAAAATGGCTCCGTGATAGCCATGTTTTCTTAAACGTTGACATACGCTAACGCCATCACCGTTTGGTAACATCCAATCTAAAATAATCACATCATAAAACGAAGCGAGTGCATAATCGTAAGCATCTTCTCCTTCTTGTACCCAATCAACATGTTCGACACCTTTTTTCTTCAATAAATGGACGATCAGTTCACCTAAATATACATCATCTTCTGCAAGCAACACTTTCATTCTTCTCACCTTTTTTTCTTTCATCATACCAAATCCCGATGAAAAACAGGTGAAAACGACATAAAAAACAAAAACAGAAAAAAGGAAATTTACATGTAGAGGAGTGAAAACGATAACAATATGACGAATTTGTGAAAAAGGTTGCAAAGTTCTTATATACCCCTTATAGTATAAGTGTAAATACCTAACGGGGTATATAAGAAAGGGGGACACGAATGAAAAAATTATATTTTTTTCCACAAAAACATTTACTCATTAGCGTTCCAGCAACGTTGTTGTTCGGATTTATCGTAGGAACGTTTGTAGATACGAGTTTTTTAAAGTCGACCATTTTGTTTGCAACAATTATTATGATTTATGCAACGATGGTTGGTTTTAAATGGAAGGAATTAACCCATTTAAAAGAAAAGAAAATATTGTTTGCTTCCATCGTTATCAATTTTATTATTATTCCATTTATCGCTTTTTTGATCGGAAAGACGATGTTGCAACATCATCCGATCATGTTTGCAGGACTTGCCCTGTCCGCGCTTCTTCCGACGAGTGGAATGACGATTTCATGGACAGCGATTCAAAAAGGAAATATGGCAGCAGCTGTAAAGTTAACTGTATTTGGCCTTGTGCTTGGCTCTTTGTTGACACCATGGTATTTGCTTGTAATGGTTGGAAAATACGTTGACATTAACGTGATGGAAACGTTCCGTACGATTTTACTCGTTGTGTTTGTACCAATGATTCTCGGGCATATCACATTTAAATGGCTAATGAGAAAATATACGCCAGAGCAATTTCAAAAACAAGTGAAGCCAAACTTTGCGCCGTTAAGTATATGGGCCATGCTATATGTAGTATTTGTCAGCATTAGCATG
The DNA here is from genome assembly GCF_019553625.1 of Anoxybacillus sp. ST70. Lineage (NCBI taxonomy): Bacteria > Bacillati > Bacillota > Bacilli > Caryophanales > Anoxybacillaceae > Anoxybacillus > Anoxybacillus sp. ST70. The sequence continues at coordinate 100,330 of NZ_JAHZOF010000008.1, read as the reverse complement.
CGAGCAAAAATGATTGTATCTAACTTACAGCTTATTGTCATCGCGTTGGCAGTATTGTTACTTTTCTATTTCGTTAACTATGTGATTAGCACGTTGGTAGCTAAACAATTTTTTAATCGTGAAGACGGCATCGCGCTTGTCAACGGTACCGTTTTGCGTAATTTATCTATTGCGATCGGATTAGCTGCAACATCTTTCGGTGCAGAAGCAGCACTCATTGTTACTCTCGCTTTTATCGTTCAACAACAGTCGATCGCTTACTACGGAAAAATAGCAAATCAATATTGGTTTAAACAACAAAACAACTAAGAAAGGGAGCTGATTATCATGAATAAAATGACATTTATCGTTCAAGCGACAACTGAAGGAGTGACAACACGAGCAAAGGCTGGAAAACATGAATTTGTGATTGATGAAGCGAAGCAAATGGGCGGTCAAGATTTAGGAGCAAATCCGCTTCAAATGTTACTTGGAGCGCTTGCGGCATGTGAAAATGTGACTGCTCGCGTCGTGGCGCGGGAGATGAAATTTGATTTACAAGACATGACTTTTACAGTAAAGGGACAGTTTGACCCGCGCGGATTTATGGGGGATCCATCTGTTCGTCCTTATTTTGACAATGTGTCTGTCGAAGTAGCTGTGAAAACGAACGAAAGTGAAGAACGGATTCAACAATTGAAAGAGAAAGTGGAGGCGCGTTGCCCAGTATATACGTTGTTTAAAGCAGCAGGCGTACAAATGAATGATCAATGGTACAAAGCGTAGTAGAGCGGCGTTTGCCGCTCTTTTTTTGTTTGCATCAAAAGATAAGGGAAATCCCCTATGGGTATATAGTTTAACAACATATACAATGTAATTAAGTTAAGAAAACAAAATTGAAAGCGGATACAAAAAGGAGCGATGAACGATGGCGAACGTCTACGGTGTGAAGGTAGCAATTGTTGGGGCTGGCTCAGCAGGTATTTCGATTGCAGCACGGTTATTAAGAAAAAATCGTCAGTTACGTGGACAGGTGTTGCTGATTGATCCATCAGATAAACATTACTATCAACCGCTTTGGACGCTTGTAGGTGGCGGAGCAGCTAAAGTAGAAGACTCCGTTCGCGAGCAAGCTACACTTATTCCGGATGGAGCGAAATGGCTAAAAGAAGCGGTCGATACGTTTGTTCCAGAAAAAAACACATTAAAAACGAAAGAAGGGTCAACAGTTCGTTACGACTATTTAGTTGTAGCGGCAGGTGTCGAAATTTATTGGGATCAAATTAAAGGATTGAAAGAAACGATCAGCAAAAACGGTGTTTGCAGCAACTATTCATACGACTACGTGCAAAGCACGTGGGAAAACATTCGCAACTTCCGCGGCGGTACAGCCATTTTCACACAACCAAGTACTCAAGTAAAATGCGGTGGTGCGCCACAAAAAATTATGTATTTAGCAGACGACTATTTCCGTCAATCTGGTGTTCGCGAACAAACAAACATCATTTTTGCTTCTGGATTACCAAACATTTTCGCTGTCAAAAAATATGCTGATACGCTTGAACAAGTCATTCAACGAAAAAATATTGAGGCGAAATATCGTGTCGAGCTAGTTGAAATTGATGGAAAAGCGAAAAAAGCGACATTTGAACATCTCGATACGAACGAACGCTTTACGTTAAGTTTCGATATGATTCACGTAACACCACCGATGGGACCGCCAGCTTTTATTAAGAAAAGTCCATTAGCGGATGCGGCTGGATGGGTCGATGTCGATCCGTATACGTTGCAACATAAAACGTATGAAAATGTATTTGGGGCAGGTGACTGCACAAATTTACCAACATCTAAAACAGGGGCAGCGATTCGAAAACAAGCACCAGTCGTGGCAGAAAATTTACTCGCACTTATGAACGAAAAACCGTTAAAAGCCCGTTACGATGGCTATACATCATGTCCACTCGTAACCGGTTATAATAAGCTCGTTTTAGCTGAGTTTGATTATGAAAAAAATTCACAAGAAACGTTCCCATTCGATCAGTCAAAAGAACGAATGAGTATGTATGTCATGAAACGAAACTTGCTGCCGATCGTCTATTGGAACGGAATGTTAAAAGGACTTATGTAGAGGGGGGAGAACATGTTGCAACGAATTGAAAACGATGAACAACAAGAGGCGCTCCGTTATTTTATTGAAAAACTCCCACAACTAAAACAAACAATGGAATCGTTAGAAGAAAAAGTCACATTTGTTCAACATGTACTGAATGATAAAAAATCGCTTGAAGCGATGTTTACGGAATGGGAGGAAAAAGCCGCGCCATTTCGACTGACGTCGGAACATCTTGAAGCACTTGCGACGCTCGTTCAGCTGCTGCCAACGCTTGTCCAATGGCTACAAAAAGCAGAAGAGCTCATTTCATTTGTGACAAGCGTGATCAATGATCGTGAGTCAATGGCGTATGCGATACAAGGAGCAAAAGATATCGTTCCAATTGAAAAAGGATTAACGATTTTAAAAGAAACAAACGAACGCTTCCAACGCGATCGCGATTCGTCCGCTGTATCGCTATTACGCATGTACCGTTTGTTAAAACACCCACTCATTCAAGATGGGGTGAAATATATAGAAACGCTACTTGATGTAGCAAGCAAACATAAATAAATTGGAGGGGATGTATATGTTATTTCGTTCATTTTTCGATGAGCAATTAGCGCACATGTCTTATTTAGTCGGATGCCAACGCACAGGGGAAGCAATTGTGATCGAGCCAGGCCGCAATGTCGATTGGTATATCGACACAGCGAAAAAAGAAGGATTGCAAATTGTCGCCGCAACAGAAACACACATTCACGCAGACTTCGTTTCAGGTGCAAAAGAACTAGCCAAACGTTGCGGTGCGAAGCTTTACTTATCTGATGAAGGAGATGCGAACTGGAAATATCAATATTTAGATGAAGTCAATTACGAACTTGTGAAAGAAGGAAGCGTTTTTACTATTGGGAATGTCGAGTTTCAAGTGCTTCATACACCAGGGCATACGCCAGAACATATTTCCTTTCTCTTAACGGATAAAGGTGGCGGTTCAACAGAGCCGATGGGTATTTTCACAGGCGACTTCGTTTTCGTTGGTGACATCGGTCGTCCAGACTTACTTGAAAAGGCAGCAGGAGTGGCTGGTACGGCAGACGTTGGCGCGCGTCAAATGTTCCAATCGCTGAAAAAATTTAAAGCCCTCCCAGATTATTTGCAAGTATGGCCAGCACATGGAGCGGGAAGCGCATGCGGAAAGGCGCTCGGTGCGGTTCCAGTTTCAACGGTTGGATATGAAAAGTTAAACAACTGGGCGTTAAAAATTGAAGACGAAGAAGAGTTTGTAAAACTATTGCTTACAGGGCAACCAGAGCCGCCGAAGTATTTCGCGATGATGAAAAAGGTAAATAAAGTTGGTCCAGCTTATGTAAATGAAGAAGAAGTGCCGGCGTTGCAAACGCGTGAGCAGCTCGACGAGTATAAAGCAAACGGAGCGTTTATTTTAGATGTTCGTCCATCACAACAGTTTGCGAATGGACATTATGAAGGCTCAATAAACATTCCGTTTAACAAATCATTCACAAACTGGGCAGGCTGGTTAATCAACTATGAACAAGATATTGTAATCATCGCAAATAAAGAAGATGTACAATCCATTCGCAAAGCACTTGCTTATATTGGATTAGATCGCGTCGTTGCATACGTAGAGCCAGCCGTTGCATTAAACGGTGAGGTTGAAAGCTACGAAGAAATTGATGTACATCAGTTGCAACAATATATAAAAGACGATCGCTATCATCTCATTGACGTACGGAACCAAGCAGAATGGGATGAAGGATATATTGAAGGCGCACAACATATGATGCTTGGCACACTTGCCGATCGTTTACACGAGATTCCAGAAGGTAAAACATATATTGTTCAATGCCGTTCAGGTGCGCGCTCAGCCATTGGCGCAAGCATTTTACAAGCAAATGGATTCAAGCAAGTACTCAACTTAAAAGGTGGATATTTAGCGTGGACGAGAGAAAAACTTCCAGTTGTAAAACAATCATAAGGGCTGACGGTGTCAGTCCTTTCTTTTCATCTTTTCTCTCTCCTATAATGGAAGAGAGGTGAGAACATGCAATTTTTAGATAAAATTTTTGCTTACATTCAAGATGAGATTATTGTCATGGATCATAAGCGCACGATTGTAGAGATGAACCCAGCTGCCAAACGGCTTACCGGCTGGCAACTAGGTGAAAAAGTGCCTTACTGCTCGTTTTGTCAACAACGTGATGTACGTGAAGGGGAAGAGCGATGTTATTTAATCGCAACAGAAGAAGTACCGTATTTTTTATCGGAAATGCCGACGTATCATGGACAGTTAATTGATGTAGAAATGAGCACAGCACTTATCCTCGAACAAGATGATGCGAAATATTATTTGCTTGTTTTGCGTGATCAAACAGCGAAGAAAAAAGAAGAGGAAGCACGTCGTTCAAAGTGGATGGTGAAAAAACTAACCGAAGCAAAGGAAGAGGAACATAAACGTTTAGCACAAGAATTACATGACGGTGTCGGGCAGTCGCTCTACAGCATTTCCATCGCGTTAGATAATATTATTCAACGTGTACAAGATGAAAAGCTCCATGCATACGTCAAAGAAGTGCGTGAAGAACTTGGACGCGTCATGGAAGATGTAAAACTATATGCTCAACAACTTCGTCCAAAAAGTTTAGATGCCCTTGGGCTTATTCCAACGATTCAGTCGCTTATCCAGTCACTTCAATCGAAAATGCCAAATACGTTATTTTCATTTCAAACAAACGTATATACACGCTTGTCACCGACGATGGAAATTAACTTGTATCGCATCATTCAAGAAGCACTACATAACGTGATGAAATATGCAAAGGCAACAGAAGTGTCTATTTCGATTGAACAGACAGAACGGGAATTGCTTGTCTCTGTTGTGGATAACGGTGTCGGTTTCCACGTTGAAGAAAAGCGTGAAGGGCTCGGCTTAAAACATATTCAAGAACGTGTTTTTCATCTCGGAGGGGAAACGACTATTACATCTGCACCAATGAAAGGGACAATGATTTTTGTGCGTGTGCCATTAGAGGAGGGCGGAGAGGATGAAAGTGTTAATCGTTGACGATCATGATTTAATTCGAAAAGGTATTCGCCTCCTTCTTGAAGGGTTTCGTGAGGTGGAAGTCGTTGGGGAGGCAAGCAACGGTTGCGATGCCATTACACTGGCATTGAAACATCGCCCAGATGTCATTTTGCTCGACCTTTCGATGCCGACAGGGCTTGACGGATTTACAACCGCCAAAACGATTATGGATGAATTAGAAGATGTGAAAATTATTGTTTTAACGATGCATGATGAAGAAATATATGTACAAAAAGCGATTCAATATAATATTCACGGTTACTTGTTAAAAAACAGCCAAACAAACGATCTGCACGAAGCATTGCAAGCCGTATATCATGGCAAGCGATTTTATCGTACCCATATTCCTGAGGAACGGCTTGAAAAAATGTTTGCGGAAAAAGAGCCGAAGTCACCACTTACTAATCGCGAACGTGAAATTGTTCGGTTAACTTTTCTAGGATATACGAACAGCCAAATTGCAAATAAGTTAAAAATTAGTCCGAAAACGGTCGAAAATCACAAAACGAACATTATGCAAAAACTTGGTATTAAGGAAAAACATGAACTCATTCAATACGCTTTAAAAAATCATATTGCCGATTTAGTGTAAAGTCCTGCGGTAATATGTCAAGGTGAAAAATCATCGAAATTGGAAATTCGATTGTCCGATGACCCGAAAAAAGACAATACTGAAGAAGCTCAGTCTTGTCTGATGTCATTAACTGGGTTTTGATGCAAAATCAGTTAGATCGATACCCCTATCGATCTTCCCCCTTTCTTGGCGTGTAGATTTGACCGTTGCGTAGCAGCGCATCGATCACACGCACGAGTTTTCTAGCGGTAAGGACGAGGGCTCGTTTGTGTTGATGCTTTGGTACTTCCTCATACTTCTTCCGGTAATAGGTGCGAAACGTCGCATCATGCCGTTGTACCGAGTTGGCAGCCTCCACTAGGTAGTAACGGAGATAGCGGTTGCCGGAACGAATGAGGGAAGTATCCTCGGCTTGGAAGCGCCCCGATTGGTGCTTGGACCAAGTCAGACCTGCATACTTCGCTAAGGCGGCTTGGTTGTCAAATCGCTCGATTTGTCCAATTTCGGCTAAGATCCCAGCGGCGTAGACTGGACCGATGCCAGGAATCGTTTGTAACGTATTCGGGATGCCTTCCAAATGGCGAGTAATCGCTTTGTCGAGCTCTTTGATTTGCGCTTGAAGGCTGCGAATGGATTGAATCGACAGCCCTAAAAGCAAGTCGATGGAATCCTCAACACACTTGGAAAGCCGATAGGACGAACGAGCCGCCTTTTGAATGGACTTGGCGATGCATTCTGGATCGGCAAAGCGATTGCGTCCTTTTTGGCGCAAGAAGTCGGCAAGTTGCTGCACGTCCATCTGAGAGATTTCGTCTAAGCTAAACGACTCGAGAAGAAGCTCTAAGATGGCATGTCCGAACACGGAGCTGTCCACCTCTTGAGTAAACGAGCTGCACTTGTAAAACAAGTGCTGGAGGAAGTACTGCTTTTCTCGAGTCAACTGATGGACGAGATGATAGCGCATGCGTGTGAGTCGCTGAAGCGCAATAAACTGTTCATGCATGATAGCCGTTACTTTCAAGCGACCAAAACGAAGCCGATCGGCGATGATCCACGCATCGATGCCGTCCGTTTTATCCAAGTCGGTGTAAGCTTCCTTAAACTTGCGAATGAGCTTTGGATTGATAGTAAACACCTTGACATGCCAAGATTTAAGCTCCTCCTGTTGATGGAAAAACATCGTCGGATGCCAGCTGTAAACCGAAGTGGCTTCCATCCCGATGAGAATTTCGGATGGTTGGCGTTTGTTTGCCCACAGGAGGAGTTGATCGCGAAGGAAGGTCGCGCCAAGGAGATGGTTGTCCACCTTGAATTGTGCGCACGTGTTTCCTTCTTGATCCATGATACACGTGTATAAGTCCGTTGAGCTCACGTCAATCCCGACGTAGAGTTTCATGAGATCACCTCCAATCGTAGTAGGATCGTGGGGTTGGGACTCTTCGGGATGCCCCCGGACCGCGCCTGTTGACCAGTCACCCTCGCGTATGAGAACTCACGTTGGGCCATGGGCTGCCTGGAAGCTGCTCCTTCCAGCATGGGGAAACCAACGTCGAGCCTCGGGGTTAGACGTCCGAACAGGAGCCGGGGAGACAGACTTCACGAGTAGTCAAGGCTACAGGAGGAAGAAGAGTGTCCCCGATGATCCTTAAGACCATTATCCAAGAACATCGCGAAAAGTCCAACCCCGATGTGGTGCGATCCACGTGGGGAGGGGCGCGCCCCTCCCCACGTGGGCAAATCACCTAAGCATATACGATTGTCAAGGAGCATATCCAACTGGAAATTCGATTTAAAAATCTTTCTAAACATACTATACGAGGGAGCGTTTAATATGGAATATACATTTTCCCATTTGCTTGTTCTTTTTTTTATTGGCGCCATTGGCTCCATTTTATCGGGGATGGTTGGCATCGGTGGCTCGGTCATTAAATATCCGATGCTTTTATACATCCCCCCTCTCCTTGGCTTTACTGCTTTTACCGCACAAGAAGTGTCGGCCATTAGTGCGGTACAAGTATTTTTCTCGACACTTGCCGCTCTTGTCGTGTTTAAAAAAGGGGGATATGTATCGGGTCGGCTCGTTGGCTACATGGGAACAGCCATTGTCATTGGTAGTTTCATTGGCGGATACGGTTCGAAGTTTTTAGCCGATGAGACAATTAATTTTGTATATGCCATTTTAGCGTCGATTGCAGCCGTATTAATGTTTTTTCCAAAGCCAAAGGGGAGCGAACATGTGGCGGTAGAGCAACTTGCATTTAACCGATTGTATGCAGTTATGTTATCGTTTATTGTCGGAATTGCTTCCGGTATCGTCGGAGCAGCAGGAGCGTTTATTATTGTACCGATTATGCTCGTCATTTTAAAAGTGCCAACGCGCATTGCGATCGGTTCATCGGTGGCAATTACATTCATTTCATCGATCGGGGCGACGGTTGGAAAAGTGATGGGGGGGCATATGCTCCTCATTCCATCGCTTGTGATGGTCATTGCTAGTTTACTAGCGGCGCCGATCGGGGCAAAATGGAGTCAAAAAATGAACACAAAAGTGTTGGAATACATTTTGCTTGTATTAATTGTAGCGACTGTGATAAAAATTTGGTATGAAATGTTTTCGTAAGCTGGCTCATTTGAGTCGGCTTTCTTTTGTTCGTTGCAACATGAATGAAAATTTGGTATGATGTTAAATAGTGGAAAAATAAAACAAATAGGATGATGAGGATGAAACGAGCACGTATTATTTATAATCCGACGTCAGGAAGGGAAATATTTAAAAAACATTTGCCTGATGTACTGATTCGACTTGAACAAGCAGGATATGAAACATCGTGTCATGCGACAACAGGGGCAGGGGATGCGACAGAGGCCGCAAGAAGAGCGGTAGAACGCGAATTTGATCTCGTCATTGCCGCAGGTGGAGATGGAACGATTAATGAAGTAGTAAACGGGCTAGCTGAGGCTTCATATCGCCCGAACCTCGGCATTATTCCAGTCGGTACGACGAACGACTTTGCCCGTGCCATCGGCGTGCCACGTTCGATTGAAGGAGCGTGTGATGTGATCGTAAACGGGGAAGCGGTGCCGATTGACATTGGGGCAGTGACAAACGAAGGAAAAACACATTATTTTATTAACATCGCAGGCGGTGGGCGCTTAACGGAATTAACGTACGAAGTGCCAAGTAAATTAAAAACGATGATTGGTCAACTTGCCTACTATTTGAAAGGAATTGAGATGCTTCCTTCCCTTCATCCTGTTCATGTGAAAATTGAGTACGACGGCAAAATGTTTGAAGGCGCTGTGATGCTTTTTCTCGTTTCGCTGACGAACTCTGTTGGCGGCTTTGAAAAATTAGCCCCAAATTCATCGTTAAATGACGGCATGTTTGATTTAATTATTTTAAAAGAAACGAACTTAGCAGAATTTATTAAAATTGCAACGCTCGCACTACGTGGCGAACATATTCACGACCCACACATCATTTATACAAAAGCAAATCGCGTAAAAGTGTATACGGAAGAAAATATGCAGCTCAATTTAGATGGCGAGTATGGCGGAATGCTTCCGGGGGAATTTGTCAACTTGTACCGTCATATAAACGTATTTGTTCCGAAAGAAAAAGCTGAACAAATGAGAACAGGGGAATAAACCTGTTCTTTTTTATTCGATTGTGCTACAATCTTGACAGCAATTTTGCGGAAGGGGAAAGAAATATGGAAGAACCAGTAGCAAAAAATGAATATTACGATGTCATTTTTGAAGATTTAACACACGACGGTGCAGGAGTAGCAAAAATTGATGGTTTTCCAATTTTCGTTCCAAACGGTTTACCCGGCGAAAAAGCGAAAGTGAAAGTTATCAAAGTAAATCGATGCAGCGATTAACCCGGAAAACAGCGGCGGAGCATTGATTAATAGCGCTGGACAAGTTGTTGGAATTAATAGTCTCAAAATTTCAGAAGATGGTGTAGAGGGATTAGGTTTTGCGATTCCGAGAGAAGATGTGAAGCCTATTGTGGAAGATTTATTGCAATACGGAGAAGTGAAACGGCCCTATCTTGGGGGAGGATTGCGGAATGTAAGTGATTTTTCAGCAGCGATTCTCGACATGATCTTAAAAATGCTTCCTGAATATGCAAAACAAGTGGCAAGCCCGCTTGCGAATATTGATAAGATTACGATCGTTGATACAGGTTCAAGCGATGAAAATGGTGGAGCCAACAAAGTCACCGGCTATGCGACAAATTTAATGGCGATGCTGCAGGAGTCGCTTAAAGCGTCTTCCGGCATCGATGTGAAAGAACTGCTTGAGAACTTCTCAGGAAAAGGCAATGTGAAAAACAGCATCGATCAGTTGACGCAGGAAATTGCGGGACAAAAGAAAACAAACGGAGAATCATAAATTTATAACAATGAAAAGCTGTTCTTGATCAAACGTCAAGGCGGCTTTTTTTATTTTGGAAGAAATTACGTTATCTTTATAGCGAAAAAGAGAAATGGCGGTTGCAAGCAATCGTCATCATCCATTATTGGTGAATCATGTTTTTCTCTTAAAACAAGAAGGATTTTCTATGACAACATTAGAATTAAGTTTACAAACATGGATTCCATAAAATAGATGATTGTTTTCATAAATCCTTACGACGATTACATATTTTTGTGAGGAGAGCTTCTAACTCTTATCTAAATTTGTTTATTGGGGGGGGATTAAATGACGGAGAATCAGTTAAAATGGACCGGTTTTTTTGTAACCGTGATAGGAGTTGTTGGATTGGTTCTCATTTTTTTTTAGTGTTGATTTTGGAACGTCCTTGGCAGACTCATGGGTAGCAAAGCAAGGCGGAGCGAGTACAGAGCGTTATCATATCATATTAGAAAGTTATATTCATAGCTTTCTCATTGCTGGAAGCATACTATTTGGATTCAGTCTCTTATTCGCTATTTTTACTTATTTTGCGTTTATGTTGTTACCCAAAAGATAGAAATTTACTGAACGAACGATTGGTTTGCTTTTAAGGAGAAAAAGATGGAGCGCCTGTTTCCTAGGCGTTTTTTTATTTCACAAAAACTGACACGAAAAAATTACAAAAAAGTGTAGGGCAAACGGCTAATGATTTCGTCTATATAAGTGAAGACAGATAGAAAGGGGGAGAGTGAGATTCAGGACGAAGCATTAATCGCGAAAGCAAGGAAAGGAGACGAGCATGCCTTTCGCCTGTTAATCGAGAAATATCGTGATTATTTATTTAAAACGGTGTACTCGATTATTCGCAACGAAAAAGATGCCGAGGATGTTACGCAGGAAGTATTTGTGCGGATTTATCTTTCACTCTCCCGATATCAGTCACAAGGCTTTAAAACATGGATGACGCGCATTGCTGTGAACTACGCGATTGATGTCAAGCGGAAAATGCAGCGGCAGCTTGAAGAAGTAATGGAATCCATTGAGGCCGAAGCCGATGAAAGGGTTGAGGTTTCGGTTATTAAAAAAGAGGAGCGAGAACGAATTCGTCAACGTCTTGAGGAAATTCCGCTTAACTATCGAGATGTTATTTACGCTTATTACATAGATGAAAAATCGTATCAACAAATTGCGAAAGAACAAAATGTCGAAGTGAAAACCGTCGAGACAAAGCTTTACAGAGCACGCAGCTGGCTAAGAAAGCATTGGAAGGGGGAGGATTTTCAATGAGTCATTACACGAACGAAGAATGGCGGCAGTTCATTTGTGATGTACTGCCAGAAGAAAAAAGAGAGGAAATGGAGAGCCACCTTTATAGTTGTGATCAATGCTTAGCGGTATATATGGAGCTCATTGAAGAAAATGCTTCCGACTTGCCGAATCCTTCCGATGAAGCTGTTTCAGCTGATGTCATCCTTGCACAAGTTGAACTATATGCAAAGCCAAAGCGCACGAAGCAGTCACAGACGAAGCAAAAAATGCTTCATTACGGAATTGCCGCGGCGATTACGATCGGGTTTATGTCTTCGGGAATTTTTCAATTAGTCACAAATGCCGGCGTTGTTGGAACAGATTTATCAGAAAACAGGCCGGCCTATACGGAACAATGGATGGATAAAACATTATCATTTCTCGATTGGCTAAAGGTAAATCAAAAGGAGGAAGGGAATAATCGATGAACAAAAATTCGTTAGTTGCGTTCTTTTTATCATTTATCCCTGGTGCTGGGCATTTTTATTTAAATAAAAAAGCAAGGGGAGTGTTTTATAGCTTTTCCTTTTTTGCGCCGATTGTGCTCGCGGTCGGTCTTGTCTTTTTGACACATAATAGTGAACCGCTGGCGATCGTCCTCTTTTCTTTATTGATTTGGTTGATCAGTATTTTAGATATGATTCTTACACTCATCAAAAGACAGCCGGAGCATACACTTGTCCAGGGAGAGGGTTTACAGGCAAATCAGGACAACGAGAAGTTTTACACTATTCTTCTTTCCTTCATTCCCGGGCTCGGGCACTTCCAGCTCGGCTTGATGAACCGGGGGTTAACGTTATTAATCAGCTTCTTTGGGCTTATGATCATGATATTTTTTGTAACGGTATTGATGCATGAAGGCAGCTTCTTAGTTTTCTTAGGAATTTTGCCGATCATTTGGATTTACAACATGTTTGATATTGTTCAACAGCTCAATCGAAAACAAAACGGCGAGTCACTGGTCGATCGAACGATTTTCGAAGATTTTGAAGCGAAACGCGAGGATGGAAGGAAAAGCAAAACACTTGCGACTCTCCTTTCGATTTTTCCGGGTGCGGGTCATATGTACTTAGGATTACAGCGCAGAGGCTTGCAGTTAATGGCCGCCTTTTTGCTGGCGATTTATGTGATGGATGTGTTAAGACTGTCTGCCTTTTTCTTCCTTATTCCGCTCATTTGGTTTTACAGCTTTTTTGACGCATTGCAGAAGGCGTCGAAGTATGGCGAAGAAGAGCTTGAGGATCAGCCGATCGTTTCCTACTTTATCAATCATCAAAGATGGGTTGGATTCGGATTATTGTTGTTAGGTCTTTATTATTTGCTTGACAGCATCCTGCTTCCAGCATTTGCTTCGCATCTATCAAAGCTAGTACAAATCGATATTTATTACTGGTACAACCAATTTTTCCAAACAACGATCGTTTGCATTTTGTTAATTGGCGGCGGATTCAAGCTGCTTTTAGGCAGTAAAGAGAAGAAGGAGGGGACGAAATGAGGAAATGGCGCGTTGGGACGGTGTCGATGGGCGCCTCCCTTATTTTGCTTGGTATCGTGTTGTTTATTTCTCAATGGAAAGGGATGGGAGCTGCAGACATTTTTGCGAGCTGGTGGCCGTTTCTCCTAGTGTTGCTTGGCGCTGAAATTCTTGTGTATCTTTATTTTTCGAAGCAGGAAAATACATTGATCAAATATGATTTTTTGAGCATCATCTTTATCGGGGTGCTCGGTTCGGTAGCCGTTTTATTTGTATTGCTTTCATCAACAGGAATATGGCAAGAAATTCGCACGGTCGTTAGTGCAGAAACGAAAGTCTTTCACCTGCCGAATGTCCGGCAGTCTGTTTCGCCTGAGATGAAGAGAATTGTCTTACAAACAGGGAGCCAACCGATTGTGATTGAAGGAGGCAGCAACGGTGAAATTCAAATCTTTGGAACATACCAATCTCTTTCAGCCAACGACATCAAAAAGCAGGAAGATTATGTTGCGATGAATATTGTCGGGGATACGATGTATATTACTATAAAAGAAATGCCGCGGAAGGAAGGACTATTTCATACGGTGAACGCGATGACCCCGACTGTCGTTATTCCGCAGCATCTTTCGCTCGAAGTACGTGGGAACTATAATTCAGTGCTTCTTTATCCGCGGAAGCTTGCCGCCAATTGGACTGTTTCAAAAGCGGAGGATGTTCAGATTAGCCTTGATAAAAATACAGATATTCTCGTAACAGCTGTGACGCGTGAGAGTTTAGAAGACGGAAATATCGCGTGGCAAAGAGAAAGCGGAGAGACAGAAAAAACGTTGCCGGAGCAAACGTTTAAAGGCGAGGTTCAATTAGGGGACGGAACTCATCATATTTATGTTTTTGATTCACAGCATGCAGCGGTGCATGTGTCAAATTAAGTAACTAAGAACCACCGAGGTGTCAGCGTATTTTTAATGAAAACTTTTACCCGTTTTTGATATAATATTTCACCTATAACATCTTTCCTTTTTAAAGACGAAAAAATTGCAACAACCTTTTTCTTGTAACATCATGTTAAATAGTGGAAAATATGTATTTATTTAATCTTGGGACAAATAGGATGATGGGGATATGAAAAGAGCGAGAATTATTTACAAATCCAACATCAGGACGTGAGTTGTTTAAAAAGCATTTGCCTGATGTATTAATTCTGTTGGAACAAGTCGGTTATGAAACGTCTTGTCATGCGACAACGGGGGATGCGACAAAGGCGGCACGGGCAGCGGTCGAGCGCAAATTTGACCTTGTTATCGCTGCCGGCGGAGATGGGACAATTAACGAAGTAGTGAATGGAATTGCCAATCAAACATATCGTCCGAAGCTTGGCATTATCCCGGTTGGCACGACGAACGATTTTGCCCGGGCGATTGGTGTGCCGCGTATAATTGAAGGAGCATGCGATATCATTATTAACGGTGAAGCGGTACCGATTGATATCGGCTGTGTGACGAATGAAGGAAAGACGCGTTACTTTATTAACATTGCCGGAGGCGGCCGTTTAACCGAGTTAACGTATGAAGTGCCGAGCAAATTAAAAACGATGCTCGGTCAGCTGGCGTATTATTTAAAAGGAATTGAAAAGCTGCCGTCGATTAAAGCGACTGAGGCGCGCATTGAGTATGACGGCAAGGTGTATGAAGGCGAAATTATGCTGTTTTTAGTTTCGCTGACGAATTCTGTCGGCGGTTTTCAAAAGTTGGCGCCAGACTCCTCGCTGAATGACGGCATGTTTGATTTAATTATTTTAAAGAAAACAAATCTTATGGAATTTATCCGTATTGCCACGCTTGCCGCAAGAGGTGAGCACATTAACGATCCGCATTTAATTTATACGAAGGCGAACCGCATTAAAGTCACCTCGCCAAACAAAATCCAGCTTAATTTAGATGACGAGTACGGCGGACTGTTGCCTGGCGAGTTCGTCAACTTGTATCAACATCTTGAAGTATTTGTACCAAAGGAAAAAGCAGAACAAATGAGAGCAGGATATTAGCGCGGAGCACATAGTGGTGCTGGAGCTGCCTGATAAGTGTCTGACCTCACATCCATTTCACGATATATGATGTTGCGGGGTCTGACACTTTGCTTTTGGTCAGCCCCGGGCACCCTATATGGTAACAGCGCTGTGACCTGTTCTCTTTTTGTGTCCGAAGCGATTGTATGATACAATCATTGCAGCATTTTCACGAAAAGGAAGTAGGAACGATGACAAAAGTAGAAGCTCCAGTTGCGAAAAATGAATACTATGACGTGATTTTTGAAGATTTAACGCATGACGGTGCCGGTGTTGCGAAAATCGACGGATTTCCGATTTTCGTTGCCAACGGGCTGCCGGGAGAAAAAGCGAAAATTAAGGTAATTAAAGTGAAAAAAGGCTATGGCTACGGCCGCTTAATTGAGCTGTATGAACCGAGCTCGGATCGCGTTGACGCGCCGTGTCCGATTTATAAACAATGCGGCGGATGCCAGCTTCAGCATTTAAGCTATGAAGGACAGCTAAAGGCAAAGCACAAGCATGTGAAAGAAGTGCTTGCGCGCATCGGGAAGATTGAAAATGTCATTGTTCATCCTGTGCTTGGCATGAGCACTCCGTGGCGCTATCGCAATAAGGCGCAAGTGCCGGTCGGCGAGCGCGAAGGCGGACTTGTCGCCGGCTTCTACCAGCAGCGCAGCCATGAAATCATCGATATGGAGTCTTGTCTCATCCAGCAGGAAATGAACGATGTTGTTGTGCAAACGGTGAAAAAGATTTGCGAAAAATATGGCGTGAAGGCGTACAACGAACAAACACACAAAGGTGTGCTCCGCCACATTATGGCGCGTTACGGGGCAGTGACAAAAGAGGTAATGGTTGTCCTGATTACGCGTACGGAAGAGTTGCCGCATAAAAAGAAAATCGTTCAAGAAATTATTGAAACGGTACCAAATGTGAAGTCCATTATCCAAAACATCAATCCGAAACGGACAAATGTCATTATGGGCGACGAGACGAAAGTGTTGTGGGGAGCTGAATACATTTACGATTACATCGGTGACATTCAATTCGCGATCTCGGCCCGTTCCTTCTATCAGGTGAACCCGGAACAGACGAAAGTGCTGTATGAAAAGGCGCTCGAATATGCGGAGTTAACAGGTGAAGAAACCGTCATTGACGCTTACTGCGGCATTGGAACAATTTCTCTTTTCTTGGCGAAAAAAGCAAAAAAAGTGTACGGTGTCGAAGTCGTTCCAGAAGCGATTGAGGACGCTAAACGCAACGCGAAGCTGAACGGCATCGACAACGCCGAATTTGCCGTCGGTGAAGCGGAAGTCGTCATTCCGAAATGGTACGAACAAGGCATCGAAGCTGACTGCATCGTCGTTGACCCGCCGCGCAAAGGCTGCGACGAATCCTTGCTGCAAACGATCATTGCTATGAAACCGAAGCGTGTGGTGTACGTTTCCTGCAACCCAGCTACCCTTGCGCGAGACCTTCGCATTCTCGAAGACGGCGGGTATAAGACACTCGAAGTGCAGCCGGTCGACATGTTTCCGCATACGAATCATGTGGAGTGTGTTGCGAAATTAGAACGCGGTTTTGTACACTCAAAATAAACTCGTTCCACTAAAATAATAACCGTTCATCATGAGAAATAAAGTCTGAATTTGGATGATATTTACTGGAAAAAGAAATCATTCTTTTCCCGCTCCTCATTTGGAAAAGAGGGGGAGAAAAGAAGAAGGAGAATCATTGAGAGATCAAGGGAAAAAGGATCAAGAGGAGAGAAAAACAAGAGGGAAGAAGCGGGAGAAATCATCCATTCTTCCCTTTTTCTTTTTCCAAAAATCGAAATAAAGTGGGATGATTGTAAGGAAAAAATCGGGAAAAAAACAGAGAAAAAATCGCAAAAATCGGGGGAGGAATGAACGAGTTTATTTTGAATGTAAATAAATGGGGACGTAACAATAAGGGTTGGAGCGGGGGAGGGAGGAACGAGTTTATTAGAAATTTACAGGTTTGTAAAAGGTCAATCGTTCTATTAGAGAAATATTGATAACAAAAAAAGGAAAGGACATCCCTTTCCTTTTTCATTTGTGAGATCGCCCTTCTGTATAGTAATGATGATGTTTTCCGCTTCACTACAATGTTATTAAAATATTTTTAATTTATTTTGAATTATAATATAATTTTACATAAAGTTCATTTTCATGATAGAAGGGGAATTATGGAGAATATAAAAAAACTACATCCGATCAGCGTAACAATTATTATCGGAACATTATTTGCAAGAATGGCGATGTTTATGACCATTCCGTTTTTAGCCATTTATTTAACGAGCGTAAAAGGAGTCAGCGCTTCGTTGGCAGGGGCAATTATTGGGATTAGTTCGATTGTAGGACTGTTTGGTGGTTTTTTTGGCGGGTATGTTTCCGATCGATACGGGCGAGAGAAAGTGATGAAAATTTCTCTTTTGATGTGGACGTTCGTGTTTATTGGTTTTGCGACAGCGGAGAGCGTTTGGTCGTTTTTTCTATTAAATGCGTTAAACGGCTTATGTCGTTCGTTTTTTGAACCTTCGTCGCGAGCGTTGTTGTCGCAAGTGACAAAACAAGAAAATAAATTGCTTGTGTTTAACTTGCGATATGCAGCAATTAATGTAGGGGCGGCGATTGGTCCGTTAGTAGGGTTGAAAATCGGCAGTTCATCATCAACAGACGCTTTTTTTATTACCGCTTTTGTTTATTTTCTTTACTTCATTTTGCTCGTCGCTCTTTTTTCAAACGATACGATTGACAAAAACGATAGCGATACATCCGAACATGTAACACTTCGCAATGCTGTCAGCGTATTAAGGAACGATCGTGTGTTTTTATTTGCTGTAGTCGGGATGATTCTCGGTGTCACAGGGTATTCGCAGTTTAATTCAACCATTCCGCAATATTTGTCGCAATATAAAGATGGTGTACAACTTTTTTCTTATTTAATTGTATTTAACGCAATCACGGTGCTCGTTGTACAGTATCCTGTTTCTCGGATTGGCAAGCGGTATTCTGCGCTTACGTCGATTATGTTTGGCATTGTTGCGGTGTCACTCGGACTTTTCGGATTTGGCTTATTTACTGCTGTGCCGATGTTATTTCTTTCTATGTTTATTTTAACGGTAGGAGAAGTGATGATGTTTTCAATGGTCGACATATTTATTGACCAAATTGCACCTCAACAGATGAAAGGATTATATTTTGGTTCTATCGGTTTTACGGCCATAGGCAACGCCGTCGGTCCATGGATTGGGGGACTGATGCTTCAATACTTTGGTTATGAAAACCATCTCCTTATTTTTAGCTTATTATCTTTATGTACTTTGATCGGATTTCCAGTTTTTTTATATGTTAGTGGGGTAATGAAGGCGACGAAACGGCATATCGAGTATAGCTTGTAACAGTTTGTTTGCACGACGGAGGTGGAGAGATGAGGAAGTTTTCCATCTTTAGTTTACTTATTGTAGCCATGATTGTAGCGATGTTTTTTTATGGTGGGAACAATTTTAAGGCAAAGGATGCTAGGGCTATTCTTGATGAAAATGGTTCCAGTTCATATGAACGAAAAGACGCGACACATGTTGAAACAGTGGTAAGCGAAGCAATTAAAGAACATGGGAAAACGTATGGGAAGGGAGAATACGTTGCGGAAGGACACATCATTCTTGATACAGAACAAAAAGGAAATAAAGTGAAAGCATATACAATCGCAAGTATAGGGGTATTTGAATTTCAAGATGGCATATTTGCCATTGTGTCGGGCAGCGGAGCCATTCCGACTGTGATGACATTTTCAATCAATAAGCATGGGCAGTATAAACTTGTTGCATACGAAGAGCCGCTCGATGGAGAAGCGTATGTGGAGTCAATGAAGAAAATGTTTCCGAAAAAATATGAATCGAAGGTATTAAATGCAGAGAAATACTATGATGAACTTGCTAAGCAACAAGAAAGACAGGCGCAGGAGTATTTAAAAAAGATTGGTCGGCATGCAAAAGTGAGCCTATCTTATGTGGAAAAACAACCGCTCAACATCTCCGTACAAGCGATGAATCATTTTCTTCGTATGCTTAGTAGCGATCCATTTTTGAACGAGTGTCCGGATTGGCTCGGAACGCGTGAAGTAGTCGAACAAGGGATTCGGTATGTGTACGAAACATCCCAAAGTAAAACAAATGACGGCCGAGATGTCGTGACTTTGCGAAAGATGAAAGAAGATGGAACGGTGATAGACATGCGGCAGTATGTTATTGAGGAAAATAAATTAAAGCGTATAAAGTAAAAAGCAGTCCATTGGCTTTGGACTGTTTTTATTATTTTTCAATAGGCTGAGATGATATTTGTAAATTGTTACTTTTTTTGTTGTTTATCTAACTACTCTATGTTACTATATAGTAGTACTCAATATTATTGATTACCAACGTTGTTGAGTACATAGGAGGTGTTTTTTTGGATAATCTAAGCGAAATGTTGAAAGGGATTTTGGAAGGCATCGTACTTGAGATTATAAGCCGCGGCGAAATATACGGCTATGAGATTACGAAAAAGCTGCACGCCTTAGGTTTCCAAGGAATTGCAGAGGCAACGGTCTATGCGTTGTTGTTACGGTTAGAAAAAAACAAGCTCGTACACATTACGAAAAAACCGTCAGACATGGGGCCGCCGAGAAAATTTTATACGTTAAACGAACGAGGATTTGAAGAACTAGCAGCTTTTTGGGCAAAATGGGATTTTCTAAGCGAGCGCATTCATCTGTTACGAACGAATGGAGGAGAGAAAAATGTTTAGTCACGAGATGAAAGAAAAAATAAAACAATTTGCGAAAGAGCAAGCACCCTATTATTTAGAAGAAGCGGAGATGACGTATATGGAAAAGCTTCGTCGGAAAACAGGAGAAGCGAAAAGCAAAATGATGGCGAAGCTCGCTAAATTTAAAAGTCGCTCGGAAACAGCGATGGAAGCACAAAATGACATGATTCTTTACATGAGCGACTATATGAAAGATTTGATGGAACAAGGGTTGTCGGAACAAGAAGCATTTGAACGGGCGAAAGAAGAATTAAAGTTTCGGAGCGAAACGACAAAATCAGCCGATTTGCAGGAGCGGATTTTCGCGTACTATAACAACTTCGACCCTGCTGATTACGAAGCCATTGGGTTGTTTTACGGAGCGTTTGTTTTTTTAGGGCTTTCCATTGGCGCGCTTGTTGGCTTTATCGGCAGCGGTGGTTGGGAGATGTTTTTATCTGGCGGATGGATTCGTACGCTCATCGGTGCGGTTGTTGGCGTTTTGATCGGAGTAGGAATGGGACTGTTGAGCCATGCGGTAATTGTGTTGAAGCGAAAGAAGTAAGGGGAGAAGATGTAGGATGATGAGAAACATTAGAAAAAACAAAGATCTCGGCATTTATGGTTTAGCGGCAAAATGGTATGATCGCAACTCGCGAAAAAGCAGACTTACTGAAATGAAAGAATATGCGAATGAAGTGGCTTCACATGTGATGAAAGGTGCTCATATATTAGAAGTTGCCCCTGGCCCAGGCTATTTATCCATTGAACTTGCCAAAAGAGGATTTCATGTGACAGCTATTGATATCAGTCCAGATTTTGTTGAAATCGCAACACAAAACGCTAAAGAAGCAAATGTTTCAGTGAATTTTATAGAAGGAAATGCAACTCACTTGCCTTTTGAGGACAATCGTTTCGATTTTGTTGTTTGTACGGCGGCATTTAAAAACTTTAAAGAGCCTGTAAAAGCGTTATGTGAGATGCATCGAGTACTGAAAAAAGAAGGAACAGCGCTTATTATAGACATGAACCGTGAGGCGACAGATGAAGAGATTGAGCATGAAGTAAGCAAAATGAAAGGATTTGACAAGTATTTCGTAAAATTTTCGTTTAAGACCTTTTTAAAACAAGGAGCTTATACAAAAGAAGAATTTGAAACATTTATTAAAGAAACACCGTTTAAAAACTATGACATAAGAAAAGAAGGCATTGGGCTATATGTGTATCTTTATAAATAGGAATTTTTCAAACCTGCTGCTTTTGGCAGGTTTTTTTTGGTTGTTCATATTCCGTTCATAAAAGCGTGTTACGATTGCCATGTACGAAGCGATAAGGAGGAAAGAATGATGCAGAGATTCAATAGTGATTGGGCGATTGAGGCGAATGGACTTGTGAAAATATTTGGTCACAATCGTGCAGTGGATGGCGTTGATTTACGGGTTCGGGCGGGTACGATTTACGGT
Source organism: Anoxybacillus sp. ST70 (assembly GCF_019553625.1). Taxonomy (NCBI): domain Bacteria; kingdom Bacillati; phylum Bacillota; class Bacilli; order Caryophanales; family Anoxybacillaceae; genus Anoxybacillus; species Anoxybacillus sp. ST70. Next base: position 79,072 of record NZ_JAHZOF010000008.1, on the reverse strand, counting down.
GTGCTCGGACCAAACGGGGCGGGGAAAACGACGACCGTTAAGATGCTTGCGACGTTGTTGCGGCCAGATGGCGGTTCAGCGCGCATTTTTGGTTATGACGTCGTAAAAGAGCCGCAAATTGTTCGGCAATTGATTGGGGTCACTGGGCAATACGCCTCGGTCGATGAATCGCTCACTGCGCTGGAAAACTTAATCATTTTTTCTCGCTTGCTCGGGTTGAGCCGTACAGAGGCAAAACGTAAGGCAACGGAATTGTTAGAAGAATTCGGGTTGATGGAAGCGGCGAAACGTCCACTTAAGCACTTTTCCGGAGGCATGCGGCGCCGGCTTGACCTTGCGGCGAGCTTAATTGCTCAACCGCCGCTCATTTTCCTTGATGAGCCGACGACAGGATTGGATCCTCGCACACGCAATCAAATGTGGGAAACGATTCGCCGATTAGTCAACATGGGTTCAACCGTATTATTGACGACCCAATATTTACAGGAAGCAGATGAACTCGCCGATCGTATCGCTGTTATCGATCGTGGAAAAGTCGTGGCCGAAGGAACGGCAGATGAGCTAAAAACGTCGATTGGCAATTCATCGCTGCAATTAAAAATTGACAATCCACAACATTTAGAAATGGCACGTCAAACAGTAGAACGTGTGCTTCACGTTCGCGCCAATGTCTCGGTAGATACAGGAAAAATTACGGCACCGATGGCGGATGCTGACCGAGTAACCGATTTACTGATTGCACTTCGCGAAGCAAGCATCCAACTAGCAGAATTAAGCGTACAAAAACCGACGTTAGACGAAGTTTTTTTAGCTATTACAGGCCATGGAGTAAAAGGAGAGGAAAGTGCATGAATCATACGGTGAACCGCGAATTAAAAAACTATACAAGTTTTCGGCAAACGGTGCAACAAACATTGACGATGGCATATCGAAGTTTATTAAAGGTGCGGCGTACGCCAGAGCAATTATTTGACGTTACTTTCCAACCAATCATTTTCACATTGATGTTTACGTACATTTTTGGCGGAGCGATCGCTGGAAATGTGCATAACTACTTGCCAATGATTATCCCAGGCATCCTTGTGCAGACGTTAATTGGGGCTTCTGTCGCCTCCGGTGTCCAACTTCGCGATGATATGGACAAAGGCGTTTTCGATCGATTTAAGTCTTTGCCAATTGCTCGCATTGCACCGTTGGCAGGAGCTTTATTAGCTGATACGGTTCGCTACACCATCGCCACCGTGCTCACTTTCGCGATGGGGTTTCTTATCGGTTATCGCCCAGAAGGAGGGGTTACGAGCGTTGCGTTCGCTGCTGTTTTTGCCATCGGATGCGCATGGGCTGTTAGCTGGATTTTCGCTTTCTTTGGCGTTACAGCACGCAATGCGGCGAGCGTACAGGGAATTTCTATGCTGGCGTTGTTTCCGCTCATGTTTCTTTCGAATGCGTTTGTTCCGGTAAAGACGATGCCCGATTGGCTACAATGGTTTGCGAACATTAACCCGATTTCACATATGATTACAGCCGTTCGCGAGTTGACGAATCACGGAACGATTGGTTCGGACTTTGCAATTTCGCTTCTTGGAGCTGCAGTCATTGTCGCCATCTTTGCACCTATTACGGTACGCGTCTATATGCGCCGAGCATAAATATCGTGCCCGTGCCCGAAACGGTGCACGATATTTTCCGATACAAGATTCGCATGCGATAGATGACAAAATGCGCTACAATGAAGATATATTTGGAAAAGAAAGGGGATAAGAATGCCGCAAGTGTTAATTGTCGATGATGACGCACATATTCGCGAGCTTGTCGGGCATTTTTTAAGCCTTGAAGGGTTTGAGATATACGAAGCAGCAACTGGAAAAGAAGCGCTCGCGGTATTGGAAAAGGTCAAAGTCGATTTAGTCGTATTGGATATTATGATGCCCGAAATGGATGGATGGGAGTTATGCCGCGAACTTCGCCAATATGACGATGTGCCAATTTTAATGTTGACGGCTAAAGGGGAAACGTCGCAAAAAGTAAAAGGATTTGAGCTAGGGGCAGATGATTATCTTGTTAAACCGTTTGACCCGCTCGAGCTTGTCGCGAGGGTCAAAGCGCTGCTCAAACGATACCGAATTGCGACGTCGCAAACGGTGCAAATGGGTGATTTATTGTTAAATCGCCAGACGTACGCATGCCGTTTAGGAGACGAAGAGATTTCCTTGCCTCCAAAAGAGTTCGAATTACTTTTTAAGCTCGCTAGCTACCCTGGAAAAACGTTTACTCGCGATGAACTCATTGAACAAATTTGGGGCTATGATTACGAAGGGGACGAACGAACGGTCGATGTGCATATTAAGCGGCTACGCGAGCGGTTCGCTGATTGCCACGTATTTATCATTCGGACGATTCGGGGGCTAGGCTATCGGTTGGAGGTATGCAAATGAAGCGGCTTTCGTTTGTGCTCAAGTCCGTGTTGACGGTCATTGCTGTGATGGCGATGATTAGCCTCTTTTGGATTGCCACATATTTTATTACAGAAGCGATGTATGCCCGATTTGCCTGGCAGCCGCAGCCGTTAGTTCGACAAATCATCACATCCATCTCGGGCTTTTTTTTATTTGGCATTAGTATGAGCATCGTCGGACCTTTTATAAGAAAGCGGGAAAGAGTGTTCTGGAAACACTTGATGGATGCGATCAATCGAATCGCGAAAGGAGATTTTCACGTAAACCTCCGTGCGGACTGGGGCGAACGAAATCACCCATTTACAGAACTAGTCGAAGGGCTGAACGATATGGCGGCGAATTTGCGGGCGATGGAAGAAATGCGGCAAGAATTTATCTCAAATGTCTCACACGAAATTGGTTCGCCGCTTACTTCGATTCGTGGGTTTGCTCGGGCGTTAAAAAACGAAAATTTGCCTTACGAACAGCGAATACATTATCTCGACATTATTGAAACGGAGTGCATCCGGCTGTCAAAGTTGAGCGATAATTTGTTGCGTTTGGCTATGTTAGACTCCGAGCGATACCCATTCCAACCGGTCTCCTATCGCCTAGATACACAATTACAATCGCTCATTCTCCATTGTGAGCCGCAGTGGATGGAAAAAGAAATAGAGATGTGTGTAACACTTGAGAAAGTAGTTATTACCGCAGATGAAGATTTGCTGAGCCAAGTGTGGTTGAACTTACTTCATAATGCGATAAAGTTTACGCCAACCGGTGGAACGATTACGGTTCAGCTTCAGCAACAAGACAACAACGCCATTGTTACCGTTTCAGACAATGGCCCAGGCATTGCCGAGGAAGATCAGCCACGTATTTTTGAACGCTTTTATAAAGCGGATAAATCGCGTAACCGTGCCGCTGGTGGCAGCGGGCTAGGGCTAGCCATTGCAGACAAGATTGTCAAGATGCACCGAGGAAACATTTCTGTCCGAAGCCAATTAGGACAAGGGACAAAATTTATTGTTCGCCTGCCACTTTAGGTTTAGGTTAAAAGATATTTTGCATTTTTTAGTTTAAAGACAGCGAGCGAATCACTCGCTGTCTTTTTGTATACTTAAAAAATAAAAAGTGTAGATCCGTTGCAACATTTTTATTTATTCAGTTGTATATGAAGTGAAAGGAGGTCGTTTCTTTGTGCACAAAAGAGCAAATCCAGCGTGCTATGGATGAATATGGGAATATGGTGTTACGCCTCGCGTATATGTATATGAGGAATGAACACGATGCAGAAGATGTCTTTCAAGATGTGTTTATTAAACTATACGAACATATGGATCGGATACAAAGCGAAGAGCATATGAAGGCATGGTTGATTCGCGTTACTGCAAATGTATGTAAAAACAAATTAAAATGGTTTGCGTATCGAAAGGTTGATGTATATGAAGAATGGTTGCATTCTCCTAATGTTGATGCCAACGATGACTTCGAAGTCATGTCAGCCGTCACATCGCTCCCGACAAAATATCGAGAGGTCGTGCATTTATTTTACTATGAAGGGTATCAAACGAAAGAAATTGCCGAGTTGTTGAAAAAGCGAGAAAGTACGGTTCGTTCACTGTTAGCCCGTGCGAGAGAAATGTTAAAAAACAAACTGAAAGGGGAGTATGATTTTGCGTGAGCGATATAAAAAAGAGATGGAGCACATTGTCGTGACGGAAGAATTGAAAAATAAAGTCATTGAGCGGATTGAAAAAAGAGAAAAAGAACGGAAGCGAAAGTCGTTTCGACCAGCTTATATGACTTTAGTTGCTGCGAGTGTATTATTAGCTGTTAGTTTGTATCCACCTGCTAAAGAAGAAACGCAAGAAAAAATGGACATGATGATGGAACAAGAGAAAGGAGGGGATATGGTGAAAATGGAAGTGACTGATTCGTATGTAACTATTCATGACGTCACGTATGATTCAAACAAACAAAAGCTCCATTTCTCTGTAACAAATAAAAGCGATGGTGTCATTTCGTTCGGATATGCATATACAATTGAACGATACGATAACAAAAAACAGACATGGTTACAGACGACGTTAACGAATAATATCGCAGTGATTGAAGTTTTAGCATTAGTTGAAAAAGGACAAACGGTGAAGGATGTTATTGATTTTTCGTTGTTAAATCAACCGTTGGAAAATGGAAAATATCGCATCGTGCGTACGTATTATGCGGATACAGCTCATTTCATCGGTTATATTGAATTTGACGTCGCTGATCAAAAGTTGTCGAACTTTCAAACGTATATGGAAGCAAAACCGATTGAGACGAGCGAAACGAAAGATGTGAAACTAGCATGTGAAAAAGATCGCCACTTTTCTGTTTATAGTAGTCATAACGGACTTGTTTTAACGAGAACGAACCGTCAAGGGTTGCATATATACCCAATGTATGAAGGAAAAGAACAAGTGAATTTTTCGATGGAAGCAAGTGATGGAACGCTATTTACGGACAAAATGGCTGATGATGCGTTAACGATTTATGAAGCGGAGCAGCCTGTATCGTCTGATGAACAAATCATTGCTGAATCAATGCCACCTGATAGCGGACAGATCGAAGGCATGGAAGGATATGAAGGACCGAAAGTATTGTTTTTAAATAGAGAACGAGTGAACGTTGAGCCATCGATCGTTTATTGGGAACCGAATGAAGCAAGTAAAAAAGAGGAAGTCAAAGTGAAAGTGACTGTGATGAATGCGCGTACCAATGAACAAATAAATGTATTTTATGTCGTCATCGTTCGAAAAGGAGACGAATATGTGTTAAGTCACATTGAATAAACGAGGGGAGTCCCCTCGTTTATTTTGCTAAAAGGAAACGAATGCTAGAAATAGCTGCTTCATGCTCGAGTGAACGATGCGAAAGAAGAGTTAAAAGCTTTTCATGACTGTCAATTTTACTTTCTAGTTTTTTGACGATTTCATTTGTTTCGAGCACGGCTTGCTGGACAAGCGTAAAGTCTTGCTTCGTCGCCATGTTAGTTTCCATTTTGTTAAGCTTGTCCAAAATTTGTCGCAACGTATGCTCCATGAGTGGATCTCCTTTCGTTTAGAAGTGTAGAAAGGGAAACAGGTGACAGGCATGTACGGTGCTAGGAAGAGGTGTTTAGAATGTGTGGTAATGCGGATAAAGACTGTTTCCTGTATTTTATTATACACAATAGGCTCAAGAGGTGGAATATACTCTTTGTTGTGATTTTGTTGTTAGATGGTGTATTGTATAAACAGACAAGATGGCGGGGGGACTAACGTTGACAGCATTATGGACAGAGGCAGAACAATTTATCACGTTATGTTATACAGAACTAGGAAAAAACGATGATGAAATATATGAGCGGTTGCAACAAGTGAAGCGAGAAATTGAACAAACGGGAACGTATGAACATACGTATGAAGAGCTTGAACATGGGGCGCGCATGGCATGGCGCAACAGCAATCGTTGTATCGGACGTTTATTTTGGCAAACGCTTCATGTGTTTGATGCACGTGCGGTAGAGAGAGAAGAAGATATTGCAGAGTGGCTATTCCATCACATTGCTTTTGCGACAAACGAGGGGAAAATTCGTCCGACTATTACTATTTTTCGTCCTGAACGTGTTCGCATTTGGAATCATCAGTTAATTCGTTATGCCGGTTATGAAACAGAGCATGGAATCATTGGAGATTCCTCATCCGTTTCGTTTACGAAAGCATGCGAGCAGTTAGGATGGAGAGGAGAACGGACGCATTTTGATATTTTACCTCTCGTCATCCAAGTAGATGGTCGCGAGCCGAAGTTGTTTCCGATTCCGAAAGATATTGTACTTGAAGTGCCAATTGAACATCCGAAGTTTGCGTGGTTCCATGATTTACAGTTAAAATGGTACGCTGTGCCGATTATTTCAGATATGTGTTTAGAGATCGGTGGGATACAGTATACGGCCGCCCCGTTTAATGGTTGGTACATGGGGACAGAAATTGGTGCGCGCAATTTCGCGGATGATTACCGATATAATATGCTTCCGAAAATTGCTTCATGCATGGGCCTTGATACATCGAGAAATAGCACACTATGGAAAGATCAAGCGCTTGTTGAATTAAATATAGCCGTTTTATATTCGTATAAAAAAGCAGGAGTAAGCATTGTTGATCACCATACAGCCGCTCAGCAGTTTAAGCGTTTTGAACAACAAGAACAAGAAGCAGGAAGGAAAGTAACGGGCAGTTGGACGTGGCTCATTCCTCCGCTTTCCCCAGCGACGACGCACATTTTTCACCAATATTATGATAATACAATTGTAAAACCGAATTATTTTTACCAACAACGTCCTTATGAATGACACCGCGCTATTCACGCGGTGTTTTTTGTAAGAATATATTCCTAATTTTCAGAATAATATTTACTATCTTCTTATTTTTTTGATATAGTTATAGAAAAAAGGAAAAAGGGGGAGGCTTGATTGGATTTTATTGAGCAACTCAAAATGGAAGAAATGAGGAAGAAAAACTTTTTTCTGTTTCTCATTTATACGTTTAGTGCGTTAACAGGCTTGATTGGACTTATTTTGATCGGGGAGAAATTAGAGAAGATTTCCATTTATGGAGGAAGTCTTCTACTTAATGTGCTCGTTTATATCGTGTTAAAAAAAATAAAAAAGCATGAGCACATATATCCGTACTTTATTATTTTTATATTATTTTCTGCGACGTTAGGCAGCTTGTTTACGACAGGGGGAAGTTTAGGGACAATCGCTCTCGCTTTTTGTTTAGTCGTGTTGTCGGTGTTACATTTGTATCGCGTGTTGTTTATAACGGGAATGTTGCTCGGAACGATTATTTTAGTTGTTAGTGCACTTGTCCCTTCTCCATTTCAACACGTGTTTCAAAAAACTGGGCATACTGTTTTTATCGTTTATGTCATGATCGGTATCGCACTTTCTGTTTTATTGTATTTAAGCCGTAAGCAGTTTCATCAACTTGTTGAACATGTCGGACAGACGCATGATGAAAAAGAAAAGCAAAGCGCAAAAAGGTATGAACTTGAACAACAATTAAGGTGCATTATTGAAAATGTAGAGCATATTCATCAAAAGGTACTTCAAAATGTACAATCGCAAGAAGAAATGAAAGAAGCGATTCGGCAAGCTGCGGTGGCAGGTCAAGCACAAAGTGAACAAGTCATTGATATTCATGATGAAGTAGCAGAAGCGAAAACGATGAGTGAACGAATTTACGAAACTTCTAAACAATTAAAGGAACATTCAGCACAATCAAGTGAAATGGCGCAGGCTGGTATACAAAAGATGCATCTTTTACTAACACATACAGCAAAGTTCCATGAGACGATTCATGCGACGAGAACGACATTAAATGCATTAACGAGTAAAATTGCAAATACAAATGAGTTAACGAAACAAATTAAACAAATTACAAATCAAACGAATTTATTAGCATTAAATGCAACAATTGAAGCAGCGCGAGCAGGGGAGTATGGGAAAGGATTTGCGGTCGTTGCAGAAGAAATTCGAAAGTTGGCCGTATTAACGGAAGAAACGACACAACAAATCGTTTGTAATTTGGTAGAAGTAAACGAAAGTAACAATGAGCTGTTAGAACGGATGGATGAAACGAGTGAACAATTAACGAAAAATGAATCATTGACGGATGAAGTGAATGTATATTTTGAACGATTGTATCAGTCGTTAACTTATTTGCAAGAACAACTTTCTCACTTTTTTATCATTAGCGAGAAGTTAGAGAAACAAGGAGAAAAAATGGATCGTTCGATTAGCGATTTTTCTGTTTTCATTCAACAATCGAGTGCAGCGCTTGAAGAAGTAAGTGCAACAGTAGAACACTTAAAAGATGCGAATGAAAAAATGGCGGCATATGTGACAGAAACTGCCCATCGTGCCGCAATCATTCAACAACAAATGGTATAGGAGAACAGCACCCCTAGATCACTTAGGGGTGCTTCTTTAATGAAATTTATGATAGCTTTTCCCTTGTTTCGAGAAAATCGTTCCACATTGTAATGAATAAGTCAATCAATCTCGGATCGAATTGTTTTCCACGACCATCAAGTAAAATCTCTTTTACTTTTTCTGGAGGAAAAGCGTCCTTGTAAATGCGTTTAGACAACAAGGCATCGAATACATCAACAATGGCGACAATTCGTCCTTCTAGCGGAATTTCTTCTCCTTTTAATCCGTTTGGATATCCTTGTCCATTCCACCATTCATGGTGGGTTTGTGCAATGTTTGCGGCCATTTGAATGACAGGTAAATCGAGATTAGCTAAAATTTGATGGCCGATGAGCACGTGCGTCTTCATCGATTCCCATTCTTCTTTTGTCAATTTTCCTGGTTTGTTTAAGATGTAATCAGGGATACCAACTTTTCCGATGTCATGAAATTTCGCTGCAATTTGAATATCAGCCACAAATTGTTCGTCACATCCAGCAAGACGAGCAAGCATGCTGGAAAGAATACCGATGCGATGCACATGATTTTTCGTATCATCATCGCGATATTCAGCTAGTTGAAGCAATCGTTCAAGCGTATCAAACATCACTTTTGCCTCTTTTGTGACATCTTGAATGACGAGAAGGGCACGAGCTAGCTCAAAAATTTTATTTTGTGGCAAAAGCCGAACCTTATAATAATGGGGCCCACTTTCGTTTTCAAATGTGGCAAGCATTGGTTCGGACTTTTCTTCCAGCGCTGGACAGCCTGAACAAGGGACGGTACGTTGATGGAATAACTCGTAACAACGACGTCCAATCGGATGCTCTCCCTCTATGCCGATGTGTTGCAACAATCGTTTCGTTTTTTCATCAATCCACGTAATACGACCAAAATCAATTGTGCTAATTTCGTAGGCATAAATATCAAGAAAATCGAAATCGCGTAAAAATAAGTATGGTCGAATAATTTCTTGCATAATTGAAAGTGTAAATTTCGTAAATCGCTCGAACGAGTGAATATATTGAACGACATGTGGGTCATGCAAATATTCTTTTGTTAAAAACACCTTTTTTATCGCTTCACAAATAGACTCGGTTGTAATATGGAAAAAGCTTTCATGATATTTTTGATCGATAATTAATCGACTCCAGTCGCGAATGATGCGAAAGTATGCTTCGGTGTCATAGTAAATTTTTTTTTGGAAAAATTGCAACAAAAAGTTTTTAACATAATGAAAAAACTTCTCACGTTCAAAAAAGCTGTATGAATACTCTTCCCATAGCCGTTGGGAAAACGATTGACGAAATGCGTCCATAATTGCATCGACACGAAACGAAATATAGCCGCTAAATTGATCAAGATGTTGCAAATCTTGTTCTGTAAATCCGTTCACTTGCTGTAGTTTGTGCAACTCATAGCGAAGTGGATGAGCCGCTTTTTCGATTTCAGCCATTTCATATGCTTCAAGGGTAAGCTGCATGTCAAATGAAAATAATGCATGGATCGCTAATAAAACGTTGATCGTTTCATCCGACAAAATGGGAGAGATATGTTTATAAATAATTTCGATATATTTTGTATACGTAGCTAAATACCATTTTAAATCCAGTCCGATTTCGGAGTGCACTTTCCCGATATTGTATCGCTTTTGAATATACGCATCATCAATGATTCCTGCAAAACATTCATTCAAATATGTGATTTGTGTTTTTTTCAATCGTCTTAATGTCGAATGTTCTTCAATTAACTTGCGCAAAGAAGGGATAGATAATATCTCTTTGTATAAATCTTCCACAATCCCTTTGACTAACGGTTGTAATACATTGCGATGATTGTAAATGGATTGTAGCTTTTCTTCTGTTACTCCTGTATAACGTAGCTGTTGAAGTCGCTTTTTGTCTGTTACTTGTATATGTTTCATCCCCCGAATTCTCCCCTTTATTGTATATGAGCAATTTGAACTTGTTTCACAACTTTTTCAAACGGAACAGGCGGGCTAAAGAAATAGCCTTGCACTTTGTCGCAATGAGTTGATTGTAAAAACGAAACGTGTTGATCTGTTTCTACTCCTTCAGCGACAATATGCAAATGCAAGCGATGGGCAAGTGCAATAATGGCTTCGGTTAATTTTGCAGTATGTTCGTTTGTAATGACTTCGAAAATAAACGATCTGTCAATTTTAAGTGTATCGACAGAAATATGGCGCAAATAACCGATTGATGAATAACCGCTACCGAAATCGTCAATTGCGATACGAATTCCCATTTGTTTTAGTGCACGAATCGTTTCGATGACTTGCTTTTCATCGCTTAACGCAATGTTTTCTGTAATTTCTAATTCAATATGGTTTGGCTGTAAACTCGTTTTCTCTAATAATTGTTGTACAAAAGAAAGAAATTGCTCGTTTTTTAATTGACGGAGCGATAAGTTAATGCTGACGTATACGTGAGTCATGCCTTGTTCATGTAGTCGTTTTAAATCAAAAACAGCTGTTTGGAAAATATATTCTCCAAGCGGAATAATAAAACCATCCTCTTCGGCGATGCTAATAAATTCATTTGGTGGAACGAATCCAAGTTCTTCATCGTTCCAGCGAGCGAGCGCTTCCATTCCAACCAGTTGATTTTTTTTCATGTCGATAATTGGTTGATAATATACAGCAATGGCACGTTGCTCTAAAGCGACGTGTAATCGTTGGCGAATGAGTGATTTGCGGATGCGCTCTTGTTCAAACGTTGGATCGTACATCGCCCATTGATTTTTTCCTTTTTTCTTTGCCTCGTACATTGCCATATCCGCATGTTGAATCAAAGTCATTTCATCTTCCCCATCTGTTGGGTATACGCTCACGCCGAGACTTGTTGTAATAAATAATTCTTTTTGACGAATGAAAAAAGGTTCACCAAGTATATCAATCATTTGTTGTGCCACTTGTTCAAATGAAGGAACATCAGCAACAATGACCGCAAATTCATCGCCCCCAAGGCGAGCGACAAAATGATCGTGCAAATGGCTTAATCGTTTCGCCACCAATTGCAACAAAAGATCGCCAGCCGCGTGACCAAGTGAGTCGTTAATGTTTTTAAAGTTATCTAAATCAAGAAAAAAAAGCGCCACAGTTTCGTTTTTTTCTTTCGCTATTTTTAAGCGTTCACGAAGTGTATCAATAAAATAGCGGCGATTTGGTAAATTTGTTAGCTCATCAAATAAAGCTTGTTTTCTCAGTTGTTCTCTACTTTTAGCGAGCGCTTGCTCGGCGCGTTCTCTTGCTTGAAACGGTTCTTTAAACGATGCTAAATATAACCCGCGTAAAAAATAAGAAAAGCCGATCACTTTATATACGTGTCCGAATACATTTAACACATCATAAACGTGACGATATAACGTAAAAATAAGCTCGCTTAAAAATAAAAAGACGAAACCGATGATGACATCAAGCGTTGGCGCTAGCCGTTTTTCTTTATAGTGTCGAATGAGTAAAACGATCGTGATGATGTGTAATGTTGTGACGACGTACTCTACTCCGTTTTTTAGTGGAGTTGTTCCTAGTCCTTCAACGACAAGCGGTGGCAAGGAATCTGCAAAATGAACGATACTCATTGACACAATTCCTACATATAGTAAAGGAACAAAGAAACCGAGCAGCTTCTCGTTTTGTTGAATCGGTCCATCAGGAAGTAAAAAAGCGAGCAATAAAAAGACTGCTTGTGTGAGCCGAGCAGCTAGCCAAAAAGAAGTTGCAAGTTGAACGGAACTATCCGCAAACACAATGCCCGGCATTTCTTTATATGTAAGCGCATGCAATAAATCGAGGCAGCCGACGGCTAAAAAAGTTGTCGCAATGCGCAATCGACGGCGCGATAACGCTTGCGGAAACGAAATCCATCCTTGAAATGCAATAGCCATCGCAACTGTAATGCTGAAAAACTCAAGCAATGTATGAAGCGATAAAAAGTGATTTTGTTTAAATGTCATTGTTAGCGCTGAACTAAACAGCAAAATGGCAATGAAACAAATGAAGGCCAACGAGATCACCATTATTGACCATTTCTCTTTTTTTGTCATCGCTGTTATGTCCCTCCATCATCCCCATGTTACATACATTATATATCGGAAAAATAGGAGAGGAAATGAAAAAATAATGAAAAAAAAAGCAGGGAGAGTCCCCCTGCTTTGTTGTCGAGAGCAAGCACTTCGCGTCGAAAAGACGTTCGGCATGAAGTGCTTGCCTTCGCTTTATAAACGTTTTGCTCCAACAAAACGTTGTTTCCAATAAGATTGATGAATAGAGTCTATTTTGACCCCTTTTGACGATGTAGAATGGATCATACGTCCGTTGCCAATATAGATTGCAACGTGAGAAATCCCTTTATGTTTCGATGTTTTAAAAAACAGCAAATCCCCCGGTGCTAATTGTTTGAGGGAAACAGGCTTTCCGACTCCATACATCGCTCCTGAAGAACGAGGAAGCGAAACGCCTACTTTTTTGTATGTATAGCTAACAAAACCGGAGCAATCAAACCCTTTTGGTGTCGTTCCTCCTGCACGATACGGTGTACCAATCACTTTATGCGCTTCAGCGATGAGCGTATTTGCCGAAAACGCAGCTTCTGTTTTGAAAGGGTTTGCAAAAAAAGTGAAACTTAGTAACATGAAGAGAGCGGCAGTGGCTAGAGACTTTTTCATTGCTTGAACCTCCAAAAGACTTGTTCCGTCGACGAATACATTATAGCAAAAAAGATGTCGAAAAATTGTTACATAGCCATTAAATTATGTTACAAATACATTACAACGGTCGGTTTTTGTAAAAATAAAGAGAGAATTTAACATATATGTCGGAATAGAAAAGTTGAATGTAGACGAGCTTCGCGATAAGATAGGGGAGAAATATATTGAAGAAGGGGAACTTAAATGGGTGATTGGATGATTTCTTCAGAAGCGATTGTCGCTTTGTTAAAAATTATTGCGATTGACATTATTCTATCTGGAGACAATGCGATTGTCATTGCGATGGCTACACGGCGATTGCCGGAAAAACAACGCAATCGGGCTATTTTATTCGGTACTGCTGGCGCGGTCATTTTGCGCATATTGTTTGCGGCCATTATCGTCTTTTTATTGCAAATTCCGTTTGTTCATTTTATTGGGGGATTATTGTTGCTTTGGATTGCGTATAAAGTGCTTGTGAATGAGGAAGAAGAAGCGAATGTGCAAGCGGCCGACCGTTTATGGAAAGCGATTTGGACGATTATTGTAGCCGATGCTGTCATGAGCTTAGATAATGTTGTGGCGATTGCCGGAGCATCAGGGGGGCATATTGGTATGATCGCTTTCGGTGTCGCAATCAGTATTCCGATTATGATTTTTGGGTCGAAGGCGATTGTGTTGGCGATGGAGAAATATAAATGGATTCCGTATGTTGGATCAGGTATTTTAGCGTGGACCGCGGGGGAGATGTTATTAAAGGATGAACAAATCAAAAAATGGATTGCTTTTCCGCACGGTTCGCAATCGCTCGTATTTCTTATTATGGTGACAGCTTCTATTTTACTAGCAGGATATGTAAAAAATAAAAAAATAGATAAACGAAAAATCGCATAAAAATTTTATGAACATATGTATAAAACAAAAAAGAACGGTCATAATGAATAATGCTAAGTGTATTCCCCCGATCCCCCTGTGAATATACTTGAAAGGGCTATCTCGATTGCGAGATAGCCCGATTTTTTTAAATAAATAAGTTTAAGCCTGCTTCTTCTGCATCACCTAAATATGTTGCGACACCGCCCACTTCGATTCCATCAATTAATTCCTCTTTTTTAATGCCCATAATGTCCATTGACATCGAGCAAGCGACAAGTTTGACACCTGCGGCCATGGCATTTTTCATTAATGTTTCAATGTCGTCTACATGTTTCTTTTCCATGACGTATTGAATCATTTTTGGTCCCATGCCTGCCATGTTCATTTTTGATAATGGGAGGTCATGAACACCTTTTGGCATCATCATGCCGAACATTTTCTCAAGCATATCTTTTTGTACCGGAGGAGCGTCTTTTTTCCGTAAAATATTTAGTCCCCAGAATGTAAAGAACATCGTTACTTTTTTGCCCATTGCCGCCGCACCAGATGCGATAATAAACGATGCAATCGCTTTATCTAAATCTCCGCTAAACACAACGATCGTTGCCCCGTCTTTTTTCGTTTCTTTTATAGATGGAGTCGGTGCTGTCGTTCCTTTTTGAATATAGGCGATAAACATTTTATTTTCGAACGTAGTTTTTAGTAACGTGTTCCCTGTTTTTTTACACCATGATTGAATGTCGCGAGCAAATCCTGGGTCCGTTGCTTTTACTTCTAATACGTCGCCATCTTTTAGCTGTTCCATTGTTTGATATACTTTCATAATTGGGCCAGGGCATTGAAGTCCGCATGCATCTAATGTTGTTGTCGCTTGAACATTCATGACATCGACACGCTCCACTTGTTTTTCTTCTTTCTCTGCTTGATGTGCTTCATATTCGTTGTAAACAGCGGCATATGTTTTATATCCGCCATCTAAGTTTTTCACGCGGAAGCCATGTTGAGTTAATATGCGTGCTGCTAAATAACCGCGTAATCCTACTTGGCAATAAACGTAGATCGTTTCATCTTTTGGTAGCTCGTGAAGTCGTTTGCGTAATTGCCCGAGCGGAATGTTGATTGAGCCTGGAATAAATCCCATGTCGCGTTCCATTTCTTCACGAACGTCCACGAGGCATGCTCCGTTTTTCACTAATTGATTGACTTCATGCCATTGAATTGTTTCGACCATGTTTTCAATCATATTTGATGCAACGTACCCTGCCATATTGACTGGGTCTTTAGCCGATGAATATGGTGGTGCGTAAGCTAATTCTAAATCTGGTAAATCGAATACTGTCATTCCACCTTTGATTGCTGTTGCAATGACATCAATTCGTTTATCCACCCCATCGTAACCGACCGCTTGAGCACCGAATATGCGACCGGTTTTGCGATCGAACAATAATTTTAGGGCGATTGGAAACGCACCTGGATAATAGCTTGCATGTGAATTTGGATGGATGTGTAACACTTCATATGCGATGCCGAGACGTTGTAGCGTTTTTTCGTTGTTTCCTGTTGCGGCAACCGTCATATCAAATACTTTTGCAATCGCTGTGCCAAGCGTTCCGTTGTAACGTACGTTCCGGCCATAAATATGGTCGGCAACGATTCGACCTTGGCGGTTTGCTGGCCATGCGAGCGGAATGTGAGTCGGCTTGCCGTTAATATAGTCAATCACCTCAATTGCATCACCAATCGCATAGATGGATGGATCAGACGTTTGTAAATATTCATTGACTTGAATGCCACCCCGTTCGCCAATAGCTAGTCCTGCTTGTTTGGCTAATTCATTTTCTGGTTTTACGCCAATGGCTAAGACGATCATGTCCGTTTCGATCGTTGTTCCACTTTGTAAGCGAACGATTTTTCCTTTTTGCTCAAATGATGCAACGCCATCTTCTAAAATGAGACGAACGCCTTTATCTCTTATATGTTGGTGAAGAATCGCCGCCATTTCATAGTCAACGGGTGCCATAATTTGTTTTGCCATTTCAACGAGCGTCACGTCTATGCCGCGCTCCCATAAGTTTTCCGCCATTTCTATACCGATAAAACCGCCACCGATGACGACAGCTTTTTTCGGTTTCTTTTCATCTACATATGATTTGATTCGATCTGTATCTGGAATGTTGCGCAATGTAAATAAGTCGCTTGCTTCTTCTATGCCTGGAATGTTTGGTTTGATCGGGCTTGCTCCAGGTGATAAAACGAGATAGTCATAACTTTCTTCGTACGTTTCACCTGTTGGTAAATGTTTCACAGTTACCGTTTTACGTTCGCGGTTGATCGCAATCACTTCACTTTGAATGCGGATGTCGAGATGAAATTTTTCCGCCATGCCTTCAACCGTTTGAACGAGCAAAGCATCACGCTCTGCGATAGCACCGCCGATATAATATGGAAGACCACAGTTTGCAAACGAAATATATTCTCCACGTTCAAACATCACGATTTCTGCTTGTTCATCTAAACGGCGTAGACGAGCCGCTGTTGTTGCGCCACCAGCTACACCACCAACAATGACAATTTTTTTGCTCATATTGATCAACCTCCTTACATTGTGAATTGTATCACAATAAAAATTATAGATGAAGGGGTATTAGTATTTGTTTGTGACGAATATGTGAATGTTTTCACCAAAGAACATCGTTGTATTGGTGATAGAGATATTTGTATAATTTGGTTGAAGAAAAAACTTGCACAAGGGTGGGGAAAGTATGCATCCAAGTGTAACGTTTTTAAACTTCGACAACACGTATACGTGGCAACGAAATCTTCTCCGTTTTCCTCATGAATGGATCGATATGTATGACATCAAAGGAACAAATTTATATTGTGATGATGATGCAATAAAAGAAATTGAAAAAAGAATTGCACGTCGCCATACGAGAGGGATGACGTTGATCGGAAGCGGCAACTATCATTATGTTTCATACGTATTGCTTAAGCAGTTTCACGAGCCGTTTACACTCGTATTGTTTGATCATCATACAGACATGAATGAACAAACGCTGTTTCCGCTTCTGTCATGTGGCTCATGGGTATCATATGCTCAAAAACATGTTCCGACATTAAAACACGTTGTCATGATCGGTTCAGCAACTTCGTACGTATCTTCACATGTCACGACTTTTCCAAAAAATGATGTGATGTATGCGCCAATGACGATTGTGCGCGCCATTCCGACAAAACATGTGTACATTAGCATAGATAAAGATGTGCTTCGCCCACAAGATGCACAAACAAACTGGGACCAAGGGACGATGTCGTTACAGATGCTTTTGACTTACATCGACTATCTTTTCCGGTACAAGCATGTGCTCGGTGTTGATGTATGCGGTGAGGATCGAACATTTTGTGTAAAAAATGAGCAAGCAAATGAAGCGATTATACGCGCATGTTTCAAACATATGCCGATATCATCTGCGTCGTAACATTTTGTGAACACAATAAAAAAAGGATAGATGTTTTCTGCCTTGCGTACTATAATGGATATTGAAAAAGGTTATCATTATTAATTGGGGGATTATGTATGGTTGCGATGACGCAATTACGAGTTGGGGAACGTGCAAAAATTGTTGATTTATCGCGAGTAAGCGATTTAGTAAAAAGAAGATTGCTAGACATGGGGGTTACGGAAGGGGCGGAAATTTGTTTAAAATGTACGATGCCACTTGGTGGTCCATTTATGATTGAAAATTGCGGACAATGCGTCGGCATTCGTCGCAATGAAGCAATGAACATTCAGGTGAAGCCGTTATGATGCATATTGCGCTTGTAGGTAATCCAAATACAGGAAAAACATCGTTGTTTAATCAGTTAACCGGCACGTACGAATATGTTGGAAACTGGAGCGGCGTGACCGTTGAAAAAAAAGTGGGTGTTTTGCGAAATAAACAAGCAAAAATGATTGATTTGCCTGGCGTATATTCACTTCATCCACTTTCCCGTGATGAACGAGTGGTGACGCAATTTTTATTGACGGAGTCGTTCGATGAAATTTTAAATATCGTCGATGCCTCACAACTAGAACGGAATTTATTGTTAACTGTTCAACTACTAGAATTCGGTAAACCACTAGCGATTGCTTTAAATATGGTCGATGTAGCAGAAAGACGCGGGATATTCATTAATCAAGAAAAATTGGCAGCAGCGTTGCGCGTGCCAGTTGTCCCTGTCATTGCTCGCACAGGGAAGGGATGTGATCAAGTAGAGCATTTGTTGCTTGAAAAAGCAACAGAGCAAACAGAGCCTCTTACTCTTTTTTATGGTGGAACGATGGAACGAGCAATTGAGCGCTTTCGTGCCGCATGGGGAACGGAGGAGAAATTCCCTGTCCGTTGGTTAGCCATTCAGTTTTATGAAGGGAATAGCTATGTTCGTGATTATGTAGCAAAAAAATTGCCAGAAGCAACATGGCGCTCATTGTATGAACAAGCAGAAAAAGAAGTGCAACAAACAGAGCAAATGCCACCTGCACAGCTCATTTATGAACGGCGCCGTTCATTTGTAAAAGAAATCATTGAACAATCTGTACAGCGCAAAGAAATCGGACGGGTGACGCTAACGGATCGAATTGATGCTGTTGTAACAAATAAATATGTCGGTATTCCGCTTTTTTTATTGGCGATGTATATTTTATTTCAACTTACATTCGACTGGCTCGGAGCACCGCTTTCCGATTTGCTTGACGCATTTTTCGCTGGCCCGTTGACGAATGTGGTCACAGCGATGTTGGAAGCCATCGGGGCTTCTGAATTTATTCGTTCGCTTATCGTCGATGGCATTATCGCAGGAGTAGGCGGCGTGCTTGTATTCGTGCCACAAATTTTCATTTTGTTTTTCTTTATTTCGTTTTTAGAAGATTCGGGATATATGGCGCGTGTAGCGCTTGTCATGGATCGATTAATGGAAGCGGTCGGATTAAACGGAAAAGCATTTATTCCGCTTATTATTGGATTCGGTTGTAATGTTCCTGGCGTCATGGCAGCACGGACGATTGAACAACCGCGCGAACGGCTTGTGACGATGTTGTTAACACCACTGATGTCTTGTTCGGCACGTTTGCCTGTATATGCTTTATTTGTCGGCGCGTTTTTTGCCGCACATCAAGCGATTGTCGTTCTTTCGTTATACGTTCTTGGCGTCTCACTTGCTCTTATACTCGCTAAGCTATTTTCATTAACGATCTTAAAAGAAGAAGCATCCGTATTCGTCGTTGAATTGCCACCATATCGTATGCCTCAGTGGCAAGCATTATGGCGCAGTACGTGGGATAAAGGAAAAGGATTTGTGAGAAAAGCAGGGACGTTCATTTTTGGTGGTTCCGTTGCTATTTGGCTCTTATCTTATGTCGGGCCACATGGTGTAAATGTAAATATGGACGACAGCTTTTTAGCGATGATTGGTGGTGTGCTTGCGCCGTTACTTGCTCCGCTTGGATTTGGTACGTGGCAAGCTGGTGCCGCGTTATTAACCGGATTTTTAGCAAAAGAAGTCGTTGTGTCGACGATGAACATTATTTATCACGTGCCGGATGTCGAATCGCTTCAAGGACTCATGGCATCGCACTTTACTGCTCTATCTGCATTTAGTTTTATGGTATTTGTTTTATTATATGTTCCATGTTTAGCAACTGTTGCGACGATTTATAAAGAAACACGTTCGCGAAAATGGACGATGTTTTCGATTGGTTATGCGCTAGTTTTAGCCTATATCGTTTCGTTTGTCATTTACCAAGTCGGAAGCTTATTCGGCTTCTAAAGGAAGGGATATACATGATCGCAAATGTTGTCATCGGATCTGTCATTTTCGGATATGCAGGATGGACAATTTTCCGCTTTATTCAAAAAAGTAAACGTGGTACATGCGCTGCTTGCTCAGTCAAAGGATCATGCGGCACAAATTGTCATGAAAAAAGCTGACTTCGGTCAGCTTTTTTCAATAGATGATGCGAAAGGTCGTTTCGTGAGGGACGGTAGGAATGGCGTATTGTTCTACTCGTTCGACACGTGCAAACGGTGGTCCTTTTTTTATTTCATCAACAAATGATTCTACTCGCTCTGTCTCGCCTTGAACTTCCATTTCGATCATATGGTCGGCTTCACAATTTTTTACCCAACCAGTTAAACCCCGCCTTCTTGCTTCATATTGGGCAAAGTAACGAAAACCTACACCTTGTACGCGACCGTGCGCAACAACGGAATAACGAACGATCATCTGTTTATCTCCTTCGCTAAAAATTTTCTATAAAAATCATACAACAGCCTACCTTGTATTGCATACGTTGAATACGTAAAAAGATGAATGAGGAGGAACTGTTGTGAACGAGATAGATCGTTACATTCAAAAAGCAGTGATGTATGACTTATTAGCGCGCTACTATCAATATAGAGATCATGATCAATATGAAAAGTATATGCGAAAACATATGGAGTATGTAGAAAAACTTGCGAAGTCACGCGAGGAAGAGCGAGTGGATGATGATGGACGCATTCGTCTGTTTCACGCTTCACCGAATGCCCCTGCAGTTGACGTATACGTGAATGGACAAAAAATATTGCGCAATATGAAATATAAACAACTAAGTCAATATATGAAAGTGCCAAAAGGAGAGCATCGCATCGACGTGTATCCAGCAGGACATACGACGTCTCCAGTTCTAAGTCAAACCATTCAAGTCTTGCCAAAAATGGCGTATACGCTTGCGGTCATTGGTGACGTACATCGCTTGCAACTTCTTTCTATTCTCGATGAACCATATGCACCGTACGGAAAAGCGAAAGTGCGTTTTGCTCATTTCTCGCCCGATGCGCCAGCGGTAGATATTGCGCTACGTGGTGGGGATGTGTTGTTCCAAAATGCTTCGTTTGGAAAGGTGACGAATTATATTGAGGCGCCAGTCAACGAAAAATTGCATGTCGATGTGCGGGTGGCAGGGACAAATCAAGTCGTTTTATCGATTCCCAATGTGCGCTTCCAACCGAATAAGTCTTATACGGTCGTTGCCGTCGGTTACGTATCCCGCACTCCTTCATTACAGGTGTTAGTATTAGAGTCATAAACAGAGAGAGCTTTGATCGAAATGATCAAGGCTCTTTTCGCTTTTGGCGCTGTTCGTATAATGTTTCGAGATGTTGAGCGATCGATTCATCGAATTGTTGTTCAAGTTGTTTTTTGATTTGTTTTGCAAGTGTAGGGCTTGCTCCCCCTGTTGTAATAGCAATTTGTAATTTTCCACGTGAAAAAAAGGCAGGTACATGAACGTTGCCGAAAAGATGGTTGCTCGCTACGTTGACAAGTTGATTTGGGGATGCATAGGTAGCGATTTGTTCATTGATGTTTGGATCATTTGTTGCGGCAATAATGAAAAAAGCATCGGCATAGTCGCTCGGTTCAATTGAACGTGCATGCCACGTAATTCGCTTTTGTTCGGCTAAATGAACAATGGCGTCGATCGCTTTTGGGCTAATGACGGTAATGCAAGCCCCTTCATCAAGAAGAGGGAGGAGGCGGCGATACGCAATTTGTCCGCCACCGGCAATGACCACTTTTTTCCCTGCCATTCGTATGAAAAGAGGAAACATATGCCCTACCTCCATTCTTTGACTTGTTGTTCAACGAGACGATCTAATACGTCATACGTCCGAATCGGAGGATATAATGTAAACGATACGTCGCTCGTTTGTTGTGCTTGAAGCGTTTCATGAATATAGTTAAGCAGCTGTCCGAAAAATAAAATGTATGGCACAACGGCCACTCGTCTGTGCTTCGCTGTTTTGGCAAGCGAAGTGACAACGTCAGAAAAAGACGGAGAAGCAGCTGCTAAATAACACGGATAGACGGGGATGTTTGTTTCTTGTTGCAATAGATGAGCAATTTGTTTGAAATCAGCTTGCGCGTCTATATCGCTGCTTCCACGGCCAACGAGCACGATCGCATCAGCAGGTTCGAGTGTATTCGATATGGCGGAAACGATAAGACGTTGTACGCCGAAAGTTTTTCCATACGTCATCGTGACAGCGGGAAACATCTTTTTTGCTTGTTCTAATTCATATGGAATGTCGCGTTTTGCGTGGTTAGCCGACAATAGTAAAAGCGGAATGGCTAAAATGGCAGTTGCTCCATCATGAACGCAACGTTCCACCCCTGTGACAATATTCGGTTCACATAATTCTAAAAAGCATATATGTTGAATGGGGATTGAAATGGAAGAAGAGAGGCGTTCGACGAAAGCGACCGCCTCTTTTTGTCCTTCTATGGAACGACTTCCGTGACAAATATATAAAACAGCTTGCATACGCCTACCTCATTCCATGTGCAATTTTTTCTTCTAACATTGTTTCAAACCATTGCAGTTGTTCATGTAGGCGAACGACTTCCCCGACAATAATGATGCTCGGGTTCGAGATGGATTGTTTTTTTACCGCTTCTACAATCGTATGTAACGTCGCTACGATCGTTTTTTGTTCGGGAAGCGTTCCCCATTGGATGACGGCAACAGGAGTTTGTGGATATCTGCCGTACAACTGTAATTGTTTACAAATGAAAGGGAGATGTTTCACGCCCATATAAATGACGAGCGTATCAACTCCTTTTGCTAAATGTTCCCATTGTACCGCATCCGTTGCATCGAGTCGGCGATGACCTGTGATAAATGCAACGCTTCCGCTAAAATCGCGATGAGTGACAGGAATGCCTGCATATGCTGGAACGGCAATGCCAGATGTCACTCCGGGAACGATTTCAAACGGAATGCGATGTTTCATAAGTGCTTGCGCTTCTTCACCACCACGTCCGAATAGAAAAGGATCGCCGCCTTTTAATCTCGTGACAAATTTCCCTTTTTTCGCATGCTTCACTAAAAAATGATTAATTGTCTCTTGTTTCATTGTATGGTAATTTGGTAACTTTCCGCAATAAATCAAATCAGCATCGCGCTTGGCGTACGACAGTAGCTGTTCGTTAATGAGGCGGTCGTATAAAATCACATCTGCTTGTTGAATACATTTTAATCCTTTTACTGTAATGAGCTCAGGATCCCCAGGACCAGCGCCGACTAAATATACTTTCCCCATTGTCTCCTCCTAAATCCACTGTTTATTTTTTAGATAGGAAATGATTTGTTGAACGCATTGTTCAATTGAATATTGATCCGTATCGACGACAAGTTCTGGCGAAAGCGGTGGCTCATATGGTGAATCAATGCCGGTAAAGTCGCGAATTTCTCCATTTCGTGCTTTTTTATACAGTCCTTTTGGATCGCGTTGCTCACATGTTTCAAGCGGACAATGAACATAAATTTCGATAAATTCATCTTGCTCGAGCTTGCTGCGAACGAGTTGACGGTCTTGACGAAACGGAGAAATAAAGGCAGTCAGCACGATTTGTCCACTGTCTACGAACAATTTTGCTACTTCACCAATGCGGCGAATGTTTTCTGTACGATCTTCGGCAGAAAAACCTAAATCGCTATTTAAGCCGTGACGCACGTTATCGCCATCAAGCACGTAACATTGAATGTTTTGTTCAAATAATGTTTTCGCGACCGCGTTAGCTAATGTGGACTTCCCAGACCCTGACAACCCTGTAAACCAAAGAACGAAGCTATGGTGTTTATTTTTTTTTCGTCGATCTTCTTTTGTTACACTTTCTTGATGCCAAACGATATTCATGAACGGCCACCTCCGACTGTTTGTAAACCATCCATCAGCACGCGCACAACTTCTGGGCGACTGAATGTGCTTGGTGGCATTTCACCAGCGCGCAACATTTCCCGTACTTTTGTTCCAGACAGAACGACATGAGCGGTTGCATCGTGCGGGCACGTTTTCGTTGACGCCATCGCTTCACATTTTGTGCAGTAAAAGCTATGTTCGAAAAAGAGAGGGGTAATGCCTAGCTCTTCGTTTGTAAACTGCAAGAAAATTTTTTGAGCATCATACGTGCCATAATAATTGCCAACTCCCGCATGGTCACGGCCGACGATAAAGTGGGTGCAACCAAAATTTTTACGTACGAGCGCATGAAAAATGGCTTCACGTGGACCTGCATAGCGCATTGCAGCTGTAAATACACCGAGAAAGACGCGATCTTTTGGATAATAATGTTCAAGTAATACTTGATAGCTTTTTAAACGAATGTCTGCAGGAATGTCATCTTCTTTCGTTTCGCCAACGAGCGGATTTAAATAAAGACCGTCGACGATTTCAAGTGCACATTTTTGAATGTATTCATGGGCGCGATGAACGGGATTGCGCGTTTGAAACCCGACGACTGTTTTCCAGCCAAGTTCCGCAAACCGTTGCTTTGTTTCTTTTGGTGTAAAAAAGAATGGCGAAAAAATTCCTTTATCTGTTTGACGCACAAGCTTCACAGGTCCACCGATATATATATCCGGTTTTTCAAATAATTTTTTTACGCCAGGGTGTGCCGCGTCTTCTGTTTGGTATACAAGATGCGCTTCTTTTCGCTTGTCTGGGCGATATATATGTTGCACTTCCATGGTGCCGTACACCGTTCGGTCATACACGAGTTCGACTTCTTCTCCGAGCGATAGTTGTTTCGCTTGTTGTTCTGTTACTGCAAGCGTAATGGGGATGCTCCATACCGCTCCGTTTGTAAGCCGCATCGTTTCGACAACCGACTCATAATCATCTTTTCCTAAAAAGCCAGTGAGCGGTTCATATCCGCCGATGGCCAGTAATTCAAGGTCACTTAACTCCGCTTTACTTAATACGATTTGTTTCATGTTCAATACCCCCTAAACTTATTATTCTTATAAAATAACTAGGTTTAAATGCCGCCACCATGTTCGTGAAACGAGCGGCGTTCCTCTGTGATCGTTTTTTTTAAGCTAATCGTTCCAAGTGTGGCGAAACAAACGCTCACAATCGCAATAGCTGTATAGACGTCGCTATGAAGCAATAATTTAATTAAACTATATGAAACAGCTAATGCAAAAATAGGCGAGACAACCCACACTTTTAGCACTTGAATGACAATTTGCTTTTGCCAAATGGAAAAGCCGCTTTTTGTTGTGCCGATGCCGATAATGGCTGATGTCGTAATTTGTGTCAGTGGAACGGGAAGACCAAAAAGAGATGAAACGATGACGAGCGTTGCTCCGATTCCTGAAATAACGCATCCTTCCATCTGAGAGAACGTCGTAATTTTTTTTCCGTTCGTTTCTAATACGCGGCTACCGAGCAAAAGCGCTCCAAGGGCAACGAATAACCCGCCGAAAATGATCCCGTGTTGGACGGATAGTAAACCTGCTCCAACGAGAGGACCGACCGCGTTGGCTACATTGTTCATTCCGGCTGAAAACGCCTCGAAAAATCCAGCAATAATAAGCAAAAAGCCGATCCATTTGTTTTGTTTGACGGTTTTTCCTTTTAGCCATTTGCTAATGAAAAAAGCGAAAGAAAACGCAGCAAGCGGTGTAATGAGCCAAAACGATACAATCCATATGAGCTTGCTCACATATACGCTTTGATACGCAATACCTGCCCCAACGACCGCCCCGACTGTAATTTCGCTTGTCGATAGCGGAATGCCGAGCACGTTGGCCGCAAATAACGAAATCGTTGCCGCTGCTAAGACGATGACAACAAGCTCTGTTTGTAAAATGGATGGAGGAACGAGGCCAGAGCCGATCGTTTTCACAACTTCTCCTCCGCTTAAACTGCCGAGGAAAATGGCGATGGCGCATATGAGTAAAGCGATTCGTTTATTTGGCAATGTGCCAGAACCGTAAGCAGCTCCCATGGTCGCGGCGGCTCCGCTTCCCCCAATGTTCATCGCAAAGAAAAAAGCAATCATAAAAGCAACGATGACCAAATCACTCCCCCCTTTATGATTCGTGCAAGCCGCATTCTGTTTTTCCTAGCCCAGCCCATCGACCAGAACGTAAATCTTCTTCTGTATAAGCAGGGGCTGTACACGGTGCACAACCGATGCTCGGATATCCGCGGTCATGAAGCGGATTGTAAGAGAGGTTATGGCGATGCACATAGCGCCATACGTCTTTCCACGTCCAGTAAATGAGCGGACAAACTTTAATGTTTTGAAACTTTTTATCGCGATTAATAAATTCAACATGTTGTCGTGTTGACGATTGTTCACGGCGCAGTCCTGAAATCCACGCTTTTTTTCCTGTCATCGCTTCTCGTAGCGGAATAATTTTTCTTAGTTCACAGCATTTGTTCGGGTCTCTTTTCCAAAGTTCTGCACCGAATTGTTTCTCTTGTTCTGCAAGTGATACAGACGGTGTTTGCAAATGAATGCGCAAGCGCGGGTATGCTCGTTTGACTCGTTCAATCGTTTCGTATGTTTCAGGAAAATGTAAATGTGTATCGAGAAACACAATGTGAGCATCATCCTTCACTTGAGAAATGAGATCAATGAGCACGATGCCTTCAATGCCAAAGCTGCACGCATACAAAAGATCGTCGCCATAATGGGCATACGCCCATGAAAGCACATGTAATGCTCCTTTTTCATTATTATCGATTGGAAAAGTTGGTTTTTGAACGTCATCCCACGTTTCATACGTAATCATATCTCATCTCCCTTTCGTATTCGTCGCCCTTTCTGTTTGATTGTTTTAAATTTTAACACAATTCGTTCATATGTCAATCCTAGTTTTTCTATCGGAATTTATTTTTTAAAAAACGTCATGGCAAACGAAAAAAAACATGATTATACTGTTTGTATGGGAGATGTTGAAGGGAGTGGAATATGTTTGCGGCTCATTTTATTAGAAGAATACGATGAGCGAACGATGGAATTGGCACGTCCGATTTATGATCGCCATCGTCGTGTATTGTTAGCAGCAGGAAGAAAAATTCATCCTAAATATGTAGAACGTTTGAAACAAATGGATATTCGCTACGTATTTGTTGAAGATTCGGTGTCTGAAGGCATTACTTTAGAAGAGTTGCTCGATATGCCATCATGGATGGATGCGATTGAAGTTGTTCAACAATCGTTTGATGCAGTACGAAAGCGGGAACAATTGCCGCTTCGTTCGTTGTTTAAACTAGCGGTAAAGCTCGTTGATGAAGTGAAAAAAAGAAAAGTGTTAGCGGTCATTCCGGCGACATCGCTTGAAATGGAAGCACAGCCTTACGCTCATGCTGTGAATGTCGCATTATTGTCATTGCAATTAGGGAAGAAGCTACATTTGAACGATTTACAGTTGCGCGATGTCGCGCTTGGTTCGTTGTTTCATGACATCGGAAAAGAAATTGAAGGAGAAGCGCATCATACCGTAAAGGGATTTGAATATTTACGAAAAGAGCGGGAACTTAGTTTATTATGTGCACATATGGCGTATCAACATCACGAACATGCAGACGGCTCAGGTACGCCGCGCGGATTAAAAGAAACGGATATTCATTTGTACGCCCAAATTTGCGCTATTGCCAATGAATACGAAAATTTAATTTCCACTGAATTTGTGCCGCCACACGAAGCGCTTGAGATTATTATGGCGCGAAGCGGTATTCGGTATAGCCAGCAGCTTGTGCGGCTTTTTGTTGACACGATTCCTGCCTATTTGCCGGGAACAATGGTCAAAATGAGCGACGGAAGAAACGCAATCGTTACAAAAATTGTTGAACATATGCAACGTCCGTACGTACGGTACACGGATACACATGAAGAAATTGCACTCGCGGATCATCCGTCGCTTCTAATCGTTGGACAGGCGATTTTATAATTTTTTGCGTAAATTTCCGAGCTCTTCAGCGATCGCTTGCATTTCGCTCGGGCTAAACGATGGCTTTTTCATCACCATATCGTATATATCTTTTAATTCATCATATAGTTGCTCATCGAAATGATCTGGTTTAATTGCATCAAAATTTAATACTTTTAATTTTTCTTTGATTTGCTCAATCATTTGTTCAACTGATAAACGCACAATTGTCATCCTTTCATACATGATTGTGTTCATTGTATCATTGTTTAACTATTCATTCTACTTTGAGAGGTGAAATAAAATGATTCGTGTGTTATTTGTTTGTTTAGGAAACATTTGTCGTTCTCCGATGGCGGAGGCGGTATTTCGACATCTTGTGAAGCAAGAAGGACTTGATCACGTCATTTCTGTTGATTCAGCAGGAACGGGAAACTGGCATATCGGTAAACCACCTCATCATGGCACACAGCGCATTTTAACAGAAAAACAAATTGATTTTACAGGATTGAAAGCACGACAAGTTACAAAAGAAGACTTTCATACATTTGATTATATTATTGGCATGGATAGCGATAATATCGCTCATCTTCGCCGTCTTGTCGGCGATGATTGTCGTGCGGTGATTGCTCGCTTTATGGACTTTGTGCCAAACCGTCGCGTAGACGATGTTCCAGACCCGTACTTTACAGGAAATTTTGAAGAAGTGTACGAATTAGTCGAAGAAGGGTGTAAACATATATTAGAGCGCGTGAAAAGAGATCATTCATTGTAAGGAGGAACAGGCGATGGGAAAGGGGAAATGGTTGGCATTCGCTGGGATCGCTCTGTTGTTGACGAATAAAAAAGCGCGTCAAGTGGTAAAAGAAGCGTGTCGTGAATGGATGGATGATGTGGAAAGAATAAAAGAGACCGTACAGCAAACGAGACAACATGTCGATGAAATGGTGAATGATTTGCAGTTTATTGTGAATAAACTAAGTGAAGTAAAAGAAACAACGCCGCAAGTGATGGAGTGGATTGGGGAACTGATTCGCAAACGCTCGACATAAGGAGCAAGGTGATGAAAGATGATTATTAGTTTTTCCGTCGTCCGAGAGCTCATGAAACGGTTCGATGAAGATGAAGTGTTCGATTTATCGGCTGAGTTGGCATATTTCTTTTTGCTTTCGCTATTCCCGTTTTTGCTGTTTTTGCTGACGTTTTTATCGTATTTGCCCATTCCGCATGAAGATGTAATCGCCTTTTTAAGTCAATATGCTCCGAGCGAAACGGTACATTTAATTGAAACAAACATTAAGCAGCTCATGGAATTACAAAGCGGAAAATGGTTATCGTTCAGCGTACTTGCAACCGTATGGGCTGCATCGAACGGGATGTCAGCCATTATTCGCGCCTTAAATCGTGCATATGATGTAAAAGAAACGCGCTCTTTTTTTGTTGCACGTGGGGTTTCCATTTTGTTTACATTTGCCATGATTTTCGTCATTATTGTGGCGCTTGTTTTTCCTGTATTCGGAAAAATGATCGGTACATTCCTTTTTTCAGCTTTTGGGCTTTCCGATGTATTTTTACGCATATGGGAAACGATTCGTTGGTTTGTTAGTTTTATCATTTTATTTTTTGTTTTTTCTGTGCTATACGTTTTTGCGCCGAGCAAATATGTTCGTTTTCGTGACGTATGGGGCGGTTCGCTATTTGCCACAGTCGGTTGGATGGTTGTCTCTCTTGCTTTTTCGTATTATGTGAATCAGTTCGGTAACTATTCGGCGATGTACGGTAGTCTAGGTGGCATTATTGCGTTAATGGTTTGGTTTTATTTGTCCGGTATGATGATTGTATTAGGTGGAGAGTTAAACGCTATCTTTTGTTGTAAACGAGAAGGAAACATGCGCATACGGTAGTTATTCCCTCTTATAAAAAAGCCTCGCCGAAACCATATTACAAGTGAACGTCGTTATGAAGGGGGACTATACGTGACGAAAAAAACGAAAAAAGATGGCGGGACAAAACAAAAAGGAAAAAGCCGTCCGAAACATAAAACGAGCAGTAGCGCAAACGGACAAAACGGATACCATTAAAGAGAAGAGGGATGTGTTGCACATCCCTCTTATTCTGCAATTTCTTCGTGATGATAATATGTTTGGTTGTAAATATGTTCGATTTCTGCATCCGTCATGTAAACAAGTTGCTCTTGATTAAATCCACGCAATTTTGTAATAAACTCAATCATATTTTTTCTTTCTTCTCTACTCATCATGATCGCTCTCCCCTCTGTTTTAAAACAGTTTATTTTGTTTAATTGTATTATATAACAGAGGGTTAAAAAGCGTCAACGTTTTTTTCTTGTTTTTTTAGAAAAATATTTCGAAAATTTTGTGAACGGGCGCTGGGCAAATAGTAAAAGAAGCAAAAGAGAGCTCATGGAGAAGAAAAATAATCCCTCTTGCTGTTGTAATACAATGCCGCCGATTGCAGGACCGCATATGCTCCCAATACTATATAGCATACCGCATAAAATGTTGCCGACAGGAAGAAGCGACGTTGGCAACAAGTCCGCCATATACGCCATACCGAGTGAAAAAAGCGAACCGACAAACATACCAGCAACGAAAAATGTTGTTGTTAGTTGCACAGGAGAAGAAAACCATGTCGCTATAGCAAAACAAAAGGCACCTACGGCTAATGAAATAATAATCATCGTTTTTCGTGAAAAGCGATCGCTTAACGTTCCGAGCGGAAGTTGAAAAGCGATGCCGCCAAGGGCAAACGCAGGAAGCATCATCGCAACTGTCTCAACGCTTAACTCGTTTCTTAGCGCATAAATAGGAAACATGCTATGAAGTGAAGCTTCTAAAAAGCCGTAGCCGAATGGCAACAACAAAGCTGGCCATGCTTGCTTCCAAGCGTGAAAAAAGCGTGTCGCTCCAACTTTTTCTGCTTCTTCCGTTTCTGGATATGTATGTGGCAAGAAAAATAATAATATCCAGCCACATAAGCTGAGCAAAGATGAAACGATAAACGGCAACTCTTCATGTATGTGAACGAGCGGAACGAGAAGCGGTCCGATCATAAAGCCGACGCCAAACGATAAACCATATAGAGAAATGTTGCGACCGCGCCGATGAGTAGGAGAAGCGTATGTAATCCATGTTTGCGAACCGAAATGAAGGATGTGATCCCCAATTCCGATGAATAGCCGAAGCATAAACCAAAACAATAACGAAGATGAGATCGGAAAAATCGTCAAAGAAACGATTACGATCGCTCCACCGGTCATAATTAAACGTTTAAAGCCGTAGCGACGAAGCGGACGTTCTAAAAAAGGTGACACGACAAGAACGCCGATGTACATCGCTGTCGCATGTATGCCGCTAAGCGATGAATGAACACCATTTTGTTCAAAAATGATAGAAATAAGCGGCAACAATAGTCCTTGAGAGAGACCTGAAATCATGACGATGCTAACTAAAATAAAAAAATGACGTTGTCGCATAATTCCCTCCTGTAATATATTCACTATGTTCGATATTAAAGCGTTTCACGAGAAGAAGCAACGAAAAAGACGGATGAAAATGGGAGTAGATTTGTGTAAAATATGGTTGATATGCCATAAATGAAAAGGAGACGATTTGATGGAACGCATCTTTTTTTTGTTAACGGTCATCGGTGTTCCACTTTCTGTTGCAGGAAGCTTACTTCATTGGCCTGCAACCCCGATGTTTGTCGTTTATTGTGTCACAATTATTGCGCTCGCTAGCTATATGGGACGAGCGACAGAAAGTTTGGCAATCGTGGCAGGTCCTCGCATCGGTGGACTTTTGAATGCGACATTTGGCAATGCCGTCGAATTGATTATATCCATTTTTGCGTTGAAAGCTGGCTTAGTGAGTGTTGTGTTGGCGTCGTTAACGG
Organism: Anoxybacillus sp. ST70; assembly: GCF_019553625.1. NCBI lineage: Bacteria > Bacillati > Bacillota > Bacilli > Caryophanales > Anoxybacillaceae > Anoxybacillus > Anoxybacillus sp. ST70. The sequence goes on along the minus strand of NZ_JAHZOF010000008.1, from coordinate 47,394 downwards.
GTTCCGTGCTTGGCAACTTATTGCTTGTAGCAGGTTTATCGTTTTTTGTTGGTGGTTTGAAATATAAACGGCAATCATTTAACGTATATGATGCGCGTCATAATTCAGGCTTACTAACATTTGCTATTTTAGTTGCTTTTGTCATTCCAGAAGTATTTTCGATGACGATGAATGAACAAAAAACGTTATCATTAAGTATCGGTATTTCGATGATTATGATCGCCCTTTATTTAGCTGCGTTATATTTTAAACTTGTTACTCATCGCGGTGTATATCAACATAAAGAAGATGTGGAAGAACATGAGGAGCCAGAATGGTCAAAAGGAAAAGCGATGCTCATTTTAGCCCTTGCCACCGTCGCAGTTGCTTACGTATCCGAAAGTTTAGTTCATACGTTTGAAGTCGTCGCTCATTCATTTGGATGGAGTGAACTATTCATCGGGGTCATTATTGTTGCCATTGTCGGAAACGCTGCAGAACATGCTTCCGCCATCATTATGGCATATAAAAATAAAATGAATGTTGCTGTTGAAATTGCGATCGGCTCGACGCTGCAAATTGCGATGTTTGTTGCACCTGTATTAGTGCTCGTTTCCCTCTTATTTCCGACGCACATGGCGCTCGTTTTTACGCTTCCAGAGCTTGTGGCGATGGTGACAGCTGTCTTATTAACAATCGTTCTTTCCAACGATGGAGATACGAATTGGTTCGAGGGGGCGACACTGCTCGGGGCGTATATGATTATGGGAATTGGATTTTATTTACTGTAATCCGTCAGTTATCGCTGGCGGATTTTTTTTATGGAGAGGATAAATTGTCGACTTTTGAAAAAAATAACGATGAACGATGTAAAAAGAAAGGAGTTTCCGCATGAAAAGATGGTTTGCTTTAAGCATCATATTCATTTTCTTCTGTATTCCAACGGTTAGCGAAGCAACTGTCAAGTTCCCGCCATCGGTTATCGACATTTCAAAAGAAAATACGTATCCGAATCCGACGCAAAATTTGCCGTATTTGCAACCGAGTGAGTTAGCGAAACAACTGCTTCAGTCGGCGAATGTGAAAATTGAAAATCCGGAATTAATTCGTCTTTTAAACGAATCGTCGATTTCAAGCACGCCGTTTGCGATCGGTTATGAAGCAACGATTTATTTAGGACAATGGCCATTGAATTATGAATCGACGGAAACATCGACGAATTGGGAGTATCAAAAAGTGAATACAAACTTCATTGACAATCGCGGTGGGAAAACAGCAGCGCGACTGACATATCGACAAGAGATGCAAAAACAAGTACGCGGGGGGCTAACCGCGAGCATCCCAAATGAAGAAGACGTAAAAAAAATGATGTTACTAACAGCAATGAAAAAGACAAACTTGCCGCTCTCGTTTAGTACGTGGATTGGCATCGGGACGAAAAAAGAACAAGCATATAACGTCCCGCCGAAAAAGTTAGGATATTTATACGCCTACGCCCCTGCGGTGAACGAAAAAGGAAAAGTGACGTACGGTGAAGTATATATCGTCTTAAAAGGAAAGAAAAAGAGCATTGTCGTTAAAAACGTGACGTCGCAAGGAATTGGCGCTTGGATTCCTGTACAAGACCGCCTATCATTCGCATTTGTCGCAAGCGACGTTCCGAGATGATGAAAAAAGCTTGTCGAGCGCCCCGACAAGCTTTTTCATCTTACCGTTCGATTTTTGCTTTTCTTGTTGTAAAATCGACATTCGGATAATAACGGTTTTTTACAAGCACATTTGGCCCTAAACATTTTACCGCAGGGCAATGGCAGTTCAACGATTTGGCTAAGTCAGATGCCATCCATTTGTCATAAGCAGAAAGAAGCGAGTCGGTTTGAATGTTGCCAAGTGTCGGTTCATCACCAAAATCAGTGACAATAATGTCGCCTGTAAAAATGTTTACATTTAAACGTGAACGTCCATCAGGGTCGTTTCGTACCGTTACATTTTTACTTTCGTATAAACGTTTTAATAGCGCTAAATCTTCTTCGTTGTCGCTGCATGGATAAAAAGGCAACGTACCAAACAACATCCATACGTTCTCGTCTCGTATATCAAGTAAATGATGAATCGTCTCACGCAGTTCATCTAACGTTAATGTTTCTAAACTGCTAGCAAAGTCGCTTGGATACATCGGATGTACTTCATGACGTTTACAACCCATTTCGTTTACAATTTGGCGATGAATCGTTTCTATATGTGGACGCGTCCGTTTATTTAACATCGTTTCAGCTGAAACGATGACCCCCATGTTTGAAATGGCACGTGCATTTTCAATCATGCGTATAAAGTAGCGCTCGCGTTGCGCGACGGTTGGCTTTTTATCCATCATCGCAAATCCGCCTTCAATGAAATCATCAATCGTGCCCCAGTTATGCGAAATATGTAAAACGTCTAAGTAAGGAATAATTTTTTCGTACCGTTCTAAATCAAGAGTTAAGTTAGAGTTTATTTGTGTGCGCACTCCGCGTTCGTGTGCATATTTTAGCAGCGGCACGACGTATTGTTCGACGGATTTCATCGAAAGCATCGGCTCACCGCCTGTAATGCTTAACGAACGCAAATGTGGAATTTCATCAAGACGGCGAAGAAGAAGATCGAGTGGTAGCGCCTCAGGATCTTTCGTTCGTAACGTATAACCGACGGCACAATGTTCGCAACGCATATTGCAAAGAGTTGTTGTTGTAAATTCGATATTCGTCAACTGCATGCTTCCGTACTGTTCAACATCCATATATGCTTCCCAAGGATCAAATGTCGGAGTAATCGCTTGACGCAACAATGTTTCCATAACCAAGCTCCTTTTATTTTAAAATAGGACTAACGATAATTATGCAAACGAAATGGAATGATTGTCAATGATGTTTCGATCGTGTACGATAAAGAAAAAGCGAGGTGACGATGTTGGGCAACGCAGTATCAGATCAAAATCTACAACTAACATATTTAAAAACGCGCTTAAATATGTTTCTTGAAGTGCTCGAAGCGCTCGATCCTGAAACGGCTGAATTAGAAGATATTGACCGCCTTATTCAAATGATTGATGATTTAGAGATGAAATACGAGCGGTTTAAAAAAGATTGGGAAAAAAGTCGCTAAGCGACTTTTTTTCATGTTCACAAACGAGGTATAATACAAGTGGAGAATTCGAAAAATTGTTACATATTGAACAAAGGGGAAGGGACATGGTGATGGAAAAGTTTCAAGAAAGTATGTACAAGCTAATTGTTGAAACGTCAACGAAGTTGCCAAAAGATGTACGACGTGCCATTGCAAAAGCAAAACTGCGTGAAAACGCAGGAACGAGAGCAGCGATGTCGCTTGCTACGATCGTGCAAAACATTCAAATGGCCGATGAAAACGTATCACCGATTTGCCAAGATACAGGTTTGCCGACATTTAAAATTAAAGTGCCGGTTGGGGTCAATCAAATTGAAATGAAAGAGGCCATTCGCCGAGCGATCGCTCAAGCAACGAAAGACGGGAAACTGCGTCCAAACTCGGTCGATTCATTAACAGGTGAAAATAGCGGCGACAATTTAGGGATCGGGCTGCCTGTCATGAAATTTGAACAATGGGAAAAAGATTACATTGACGTTCGTTTAATTTTAAAAGGTGGCGGCTGTGAAAATAAAAACATTCAATATAGCTTGCCGTGCGAGTTAGAAGGACTTGGTCGCGCAGGCCGCGATTTAGATGGCATTCGTAAATGTATTTTACATGCGGTATACCAAGCGCAAGGACAAGGCTGTAGCGCAGGATTTATTGGCGTTGGGATCGGCGGCGATCGTTCTGCGGGGTACGACTTAGCAAAAGAACAACTATTTCGTCCTGTTGACGATGTCAATCCGAACGAAGATTTGCGCAAACTAGAAGAATACATTATGGAAGCTGCCAATAAACTCGGCATCGGCACGATGGGATTTGGCGGAGAGACGACGCTTCTTGGCTGTAAAATTGGCGTCATGCACCGCATTCCAGCCAGCTTTTTCGTTTCTGTCGCATACAATTGCTGGGCGTTTCGCCGTTTAGGCGTCATCATTGACCCACACACAGGCGACATTCAAGAATGGTTGTATCAAGAAGGAGAAGATGTCGATTTAAAACAAGAAGAAACCGAAATGACAGGCGAAGCGCGTGAAGTTGTGCTTGAAGCGCCAATTACAGAAGAGCAAATTCGCTCGCTAAAAGTAGGCGATGTCGTTCGCATTAACGGCATGATTTATACAGGCCGCGATGCGATTCATAAACATTTAATGGATCATGATGCTCCTGTCGATTTAAACGGTCAAATCATTTATCATTGTGGACCGGTTATGTTAAAAGATGAAAACGGCAAATGGCACGTCAAAGCAGCTGGTCCGACGACAAGCATTCGTGAAGAGCCGTATCAAGGAGAAATTATGAAAAAATTTGGCATTCGTGCTGTCATCGGAAAAGGTGGAATGGGGGCGAAAACGCTCGCCGCGTTAAAAGAACATGGGGGCGTGTATTTAAATGCCATTGGTGGTGCAGCGCAATATTATGCGGAATGTATTCAATCAGTAGAAGGCGTCGACTTTTTAGAATTTGGAATTCCAGAAGCGATGTGGCATTTACGTGTGAAAGATTTTACAGCTGTCGTCACGATGGATTCACACGGAAATAGCTTGCATGAAGATATCGAAAAATCGTCACTCGAAAAATTAGCTCAATTTAAAGAACGTGTATTTTAATGGAAATCCGTCTAGCCTAGGCTAGGCGGATTTTTTATGCTTCTTTTTGCACAACCTATCATTGAAATGAATATGGAGGTGCAAGCAGTGAAAAAAACGATCATCTTCTTTCTCTTCTTTTTATGTTTGCCGCTCAGTCAAGGAGAGGCGATGTCATGGGGATTTAAGCGAAGCGAAAATCATCTCCCTCCTTCTGCAGGAAAACAGTTAGATGAACTACTCGCCAAATACGATGCGTTTTATTTAGGTAATCCAGCAAAAAAATATATTTATTTAACGTTCGATAACGGGTACGAAAATGGCTATACCGGACAAATTTTAGACGTGCTCAAACAAAAAAGAGTTCCCGCTACGTTTTTTGTGACCGGCCATTATTTACAATCTGCTCCGGATCTAGTGAAACGGATGGTGAACGAAGGGCATATTGTCGGCAACCATTCATGGCATCATCCTGATTTAACGACCGTTAGCGATGAAAAATTGCGCGAAGAGCTTGAAATGGTTAGGAAAAAAACAGAGTTGTTGACGGGGCAAAAACATATGCGATACATCCGCCCTCCGCGCGGTATTTTTGATGAACGTACGCTTGCGGTTGCACGCGAACTCGGCTATTACCACGTCTTTTGGTCATTAGCGTTCGTCGATTGGCACATTCACGATCAAAAAGGATGGGAATACGCTTACAACAACGTGATGAAACAAATTCATCCCGGTGCCATTATATTGTTGCATACAGTGTCTAAAGACAATGCCGATGCGCTCGGTAAAATCATTGACGATTTGCGAAAAGAAGGATATGTTTTTAAAAGCTTAGACGATTTCATGCTTGAAAAAATGAATGTCCCTTCTTGGCTTTTTTCCCTTTGACGATGTGCAAAGGGATTTGTTTTGATACAATGGGGGAAAGAGGTGAATGTTGATGACCCCGTACGATTTTACACGTGTATGTGAACGGCTAGCACGCGATCCGCTTGTACGCATGCAACATAACGAAATCGCTGTTCCGTTGTATGTAAAAGACACACCCGTTGTCGTGTACGTGAAAAGCACCGGAACAAAAGAGAACCCATCGTTTGTTGTGTCGTGTGATAACGAACAGCATAAAGAGGAGGCAATCGCGCGCATTTCGCGCATTTTTCATTGGGACAGGTCACTTGCCCCTATCCACGACCATTTTATGCAAACCAATTTACGCGACTTGTTTATCGCTCACGAAGGAACACCGATTGTATTAGAATTTGATTTATATTTTTGCTTAATCAAATGCATCATCCACCAACAAATTCATATGAAAGTCGCTTATCGGCTAACGGAACGTTTTGTCCATACATTTGGTGAGCGTCTCGGGGATGTATACATTTATCCGCGGCCTGAGCGCGTCGCCAATGCTTCATATGATGAGTTGCGCGCTTTATCTTTAAGCGAGCGAAAAGCACAATATATTGTTGATATTTCGCGTCTTATTGTAGAAGGGAAGTTGCGTTTAGAAGAGATGCATTCGCTTTCCGATGAAGAGGTGGCGAAACAGCTTCTTTCTATACGCGGCATCGGTCCGTGGACAGTGCAAAACTTTTTACTGTTTGGTTTAGGTCGTCCAAATGTGTTTCCGAAAGGAGATGTTGGTTTGCAGCGGGCGATTGAACGATGGTTTCAGCTTGATCATCGCCCAACAGCAAAAGAAATGGAAGCGTTTCGACAAATGTGGGAACCGTATGCAAGCTACGCAACATTTTATTTATGGAGAAGTATTGAATAGGAGAGAGAATCATGCTACAGCAAGGACAACAATTTCCACTAACAATTAAACGGCTCGGCATTAACGGGGAAGGAGTCGGTTATTTTAAAAAACAAGTCGTGTTCGTTCCAGGAGCGCTTCCGGGAGAAGAAGTCGTCGTTCAAGCGACGAATGTGTACCCAACGTATACAGAAGGAAAAATGGTGCGCATACGAAAACGCTCCCCTCATCGTGTGAAGCCGCCTTGTCCAGTATATGAACGGTGCGGTGGATGCCAACTGCAACATCTTGACTATCACGCGCAATTAGAGGCAAAACGCGATATCGTCATTCAAGCACTGGAACGCCATAGCCGATTAAATATAGAAGCACTTCATATTCGTCCGACGATCGGAATGGAAGACCCGTGGCATTATCGCAATAAAAGCCAATTTCAAGTCGGAGTGAAAAAAGGGCGTGTCATCGCTGGACTTTACAGCATGAACTCGCACGAACTGATTGATATTGACCGCTGCTTGATTCAACATGATGCCACAAACCGCGTCACAACGGTCGTGAAAGCGATTTTACAAGATTTGCGCATTCCGGTTTATCACGAACGAAAGAAAACGGGTGTTGTGCGCACGATTGTCGCCCGAGTCGGATTTTACACTGGCGATGTACAGCTTGTCATCGTGACAGCGACGAAAGAACTGCCGCGCAAACAGCTATTTGTAGCGGAAGTAAAACGTCGCCTGCCGGAAGTAAAATCGATCGCCCAAAACGTGAACGGTCAAAAAACGTCGCTTATTTTTGGCGAGGAAACGATCGTTCTCGCAGGTGAACCGTACATTCAAGAAGTGCTCGGCGACTTATCTTTTGAGCTATCGGCTCGCGCCTTTTTCCAGCTTAATCCGATTCAAACGATCAAGCTATATGACGAAGTAAAAAAAGCAGCAGCACTAACGAAAAACGAACGCGTCGTCGACGCATATTGCGGCGTCGGCACAATCGGGCTTTGGCTCGCTCGCGAGGCAAAAGAAGTGCGCGGTATGGATACGATCCCCGAAGCGATTGACGATGCGCGCCAAAATGCCGAACGTCACGGCTTCACAAACGTCACATATGCGGTCGGAAAAGCGGAAGTGCTGTTGCCAAAATGGGTGAAAGAAGGATGGAAACCGGACGTTATCGTCGTCGACCCACCGCGAACGGGTTGCGACAACGCTTTATTAAAAACGATGTTACAAGTGAAACCAAAAACAGTCGTGTACGTTTCCTGTAACCCATCTAGCCTCGCCCGCGACATCGGCACGCTTGCGAAACAATACCGTGTCGAATACATTCAACCGTTTGACCTTTTCCCACACACTGCGCATGTCGAAAGTGTAGCGAAGTTGGTGAGGAAGTAGAAAGGCGCTCATAGGGCGTCTTTTTATGCATTCGTACGGGCGTAGAAAAAAGGACGGCTTTTTTGTAGAATGAAAGTATTCGCAAAATAATGAAGATAGAGGGGAAACGTTCATGAAAAAAACAGTTCGTGTCGTAGGGGCAGTTATATTCGACAATCAAAATCGCGTGTTGTGTGCACTTCGGTCGAATACGATGTCACTCCCTAACCTTTGGGAATTTCCGGGTGGAAAAGTTGAAAAAGGGGAGAAGGAAGAAGAAACATTAGTCAGAGAAATTCATGAGGAATTAGGATGTACGATTCAAGTGCATGAAAAAATTGAAGAAGTGCATTACGAATATCCTCAAGTTATTGTCAATTTACTGACATATAAAGCAACAATTATTGAGGGAGAACCGAAAGCGAAAGAACATGCTGAATTAAGATGGGTGCCACTCCAAGACTTAAAATCTCTTGAATGGGCACCCGCAGATATTCCGACTGTAGACGTTTTATTAGCGAATAAAGTCAATATATAAATCTTCCGGCACGGGATGATGTAGGCGCCATGTGATGCTCATCGGCTTATCTCCGTAGCTTGATACATAATCGACTTCGCCGAGATAAGTGAATGGCAATGTCATTCCGTGCATGTCTTCAAACTTTCGCACAAATAGGTGAATATGAATTCCAAGTTCTTTATGACGAATAAAATTTTGTCCGACAGAAGAGCGATGAGACGTTTGATTTTGGCTTTGCCAATGAAAATGTTTTTGGTCGAGAAAATAATCTTTATAATGTAAATGTTCTTTCACTCTTTCCGATTTATTTAAATTGACGAACAGTAAATAATGATTTCTAACTTTACTTACTCCTTCTCGCCACGATCCTTCTTTTACCCCTGCTTCAAATAAGAAAATTAAATCGTTTCTCGTATAGTTTTGATAAAGAGTAAGCTTTTCCCCTTTAGATAAAAATCTTTCAGGACGATACGTTCTCCTAAATTCAATAAGTCCGTAATCTATACGGTCTTTCATGTAATTGAAAAACTGTTGGTTTTCTGTTAACGCAAGAATGTCGTCATTCAATATAAATTGGCGCCCATTTCGTTGTCCAAACGCCCATTTTTGTTTTTTATACGGCAATGATAGGCGGTCCATCGATTGCATAATCATTTTTTCGTGTTTTTCTAATGGCACATCTACAGCAAATTTTTTCGAAAGTTGCTTTACGACATCTTCACAAGACACAACTTTTTGTAAAAAAGCTAATTGCAACACAGCAAAATCGTAGGGCCATTTGATCGGAAGTTGATTTTCTAGCCGTTCAACGCACTCACACATCAATGGGTGGTGTAAAATCATTTGGTCAAGCTCGTTTATATCATTCATTTTTTCTTTTGTTTTGACCCATGAACGATACTTATATATGAAAAACGTTAAGCTTGGCGATTGCTCGTAATATAAAAAATCTAATATTTCTGGTGAGCGCCCAAGCTCATTTTTAAATTGTTGATATAGCATTTTTAACATATCTGTCGAGTTCATTTTAATGGAGTCAATGCGATCTAAAATTTCTCTTTGTGTCACAGGATCTAAATCGACATATGCGCCGCCTGGTAGATCGGCAAATTCATGTGTAATTGCAACACGAAGAGAATCTTTATCAAACGCTTTGTCGTTCAGTTGTCCAGCTAGAGAGAGCGGAATCATAAACGATTTTTGATAATTTCCTACAAAGTCTAAAATCGTTACAAATTCTTTTCCGGTTACTTTTCTTAATCCCCTCCCTAATTGTTGAATAAATACGGTTGATGACTCGGTAGGTCTTAAAAATAATAAAAGATTTAGACTTGGGATATCAATTCCTTCGTTAAAAATATTTACGGTAAAGATTAGTTCAAGCGGATCGTTAGGATTTTCTAGTTTTTTAATGACCTGTTCGCGATATTCAACGCTATGTTCACCAGTTAAGTATGTTGTGCAATATCCGCGTTTATTAAATTGTTCGCTCATATATTTTGCATGTTCAATATTTACGCAAAACGCAAGCCCAATGATACGATCACCATCGTAACCATATGTACGAATCATTTCGATAATAAAATCTGTTCGTTCATTTGTTTTTAAAGCTTTCACAAGCGATGCTTCATCAAACATGCCATTTTTTAATGGAATTTGACTATAGTCTACTGTACGATCTGAAATGCCAAAGTAGTGAAATGGTGCGAGCAACTGTGCTTCTAACGCTTCTCGTAAGCGTATTTCATATACGACATTATGGTCACAAATCGCTAAAACGTCTCTTCCATCCATTCTTTCTGGTGTTGCTGTTAAGCCGAGTAAAAATTTTGGTTGGAAATAACGAATCACTTTTTGATATGTAGGTGCTTCGGCATGATGAAATTCATCGATAATGATATAGTCAAATTCATGTTGCTCAAAATGTTGCAACGTTTCATCTTTAGATAGCGATTGAACGGTGCTAAATAAATACGGTTTATGGAATTGTTTCACTGTCCCTGTAATTTTCCCGAATAGATGATCGTTACCTAGTACATGTTTGAACGTTTCAATTGCCTTGTCTAGCAATTCTTCACGATGAGCGATAAATAAAAGCTTTTTTGGATTATATGCTTTTACGTCAAAAGCTGCTAAATACGTTTTTCCAGTTCCAGTAGCAGCGATAATGACTCCTTTTGTATTACCACTTTTTCTTGTGTGTTCAAGGTTTTTTAATGCTTTTTTCTGCATATCATTCGGTTTCACACTTGATGTAACGATATATTCTTCTTTCGACTCAGCAGCTAAAGGTTTGTTTTCTTCTCTCATTGTTTGTTGTTTATATTTTTGAATGAAGGCGTGATCAAGAGAAATCGTATCTGTATGATCCCATATTTTCCCAAACATTTGCTTTGTATGCTCATAAATGGGTAAAAAGCTTGTATCCGGCAGCTTTACATTTAGCTCATGTCCGTTAATAAGGGCCGAGTGTGAAATGTTTGATGAGCCTATGATTACTGTATTTAATCCTGAACGTCGATGGAACATGTACGCTTTCGTATGAAAAGACTGTTGTTGCGTATCGATTATTTTTACTTGTACGTTAGAAAATTGCATTAGTTTTTCAAGCGCTTTTGGTTCTGTAATGCCTAGATAGGTCGATGTGATAATGCGTACAGGAATACGTTCTTTTTCAAGCATAAGTAATGGACGAATCAATAATTGTAGTCCTGACATCCGAATGAAGCTAACCATCAAATCAACGGAATCAGCTGTCAGCATTTCATATTTTAATGTTTTGAAAAAGTTTTTCATTGTATGTTTGTCATTATATAGTAAGTGTAATCTAGATAAGAAAAAGTCCTCTATAATTGGTATTTCTCGTTGTCCATATGTGTATGTAATCATAGAGAGCGGCAAAGAAAAAGAATCGTTGTTATTTGATACTAATGTAGAAATGTGTTGAGTTAATTGAATGATTTCATCAAAACGGTTTTCTTCAGCCAAAGTTTTTAACTTATGAGCGAGTTGTTTGGCGGAATGAAGAACGAGAACTTCAATATAATCTTTCGGTGATAGACGCTGTATAACGCTTGCATCAGGATATTGTTTAGCAAGAAGTTGTAGTTCCTCGAAAAAACTTTTATCCATAAATAAAACCACCTAACGAATGTTTTATAAAATTTTACCATGATATATGTAGATATTCCATTATTATGTTGAAAATGGAAGGGGAGTATTCTGCTTTTTAAAGCAGGAATGATGTTTGTGTCGTCGAGAAAAGTATATGATAAAGTTGAAAGGAGGGAAATATATTGAACGCCAACTGGAATTTTGACAATAGCTATGCTCGTTTACCCGAGCGATTTTTTACGAAAATACGTCCGACGCCTGTCAGTGATCCAGCGCTTGTTGTGCTTAATCGTTCGCTTGCGGATGAGCTTGGGTTATGTGCGGAGGCGTTAGCGGGCGAAGAAGGAGTGGCGGTGTTTGCAGGAAACAGTATTCCGGAAGGGGCCGAGCCGTTAGCGCAGGCGTATGCCGGGCATCAGTTTGGCCATTTTAATATGCTTGGCGATGGGCGCGCCATTTTACTTGGCGAGCATGTGACGCCAAACGGAGAGCGGGTTGATATTCAACTGAAAGGGTCGGGGCGGACGCCGTATTCGCGCGGGGGAGATGGACGTGCGGCGCTTGGACCGATGCTTCGTGAGTATATCATTAGCGAGGCGATGCATGCCCTTCGTATTCCGACGACAAGAAGTTTAGCGGTCGTGACGACAGGGGAAGTCGTCATCCGTGACAAGGAACTTCCAGGGGCGATTTTGACGCGTGTGGCAGCGAGCCATTTACGTGTTGGAACGTTTCAATATGCGGCGCGTTTTTTATCAAAAGAGGAGTTACAGGCGTTAGCGGATTATGCGATAAAGCGACATTATCCGAACGGTGAACATGCGCCAAACCGCTATCTTTTTTTCCTTGAAGAAGTGATGAAAAAGCAGGCGGCGCTTGTTGCGAAATGGCAATTAGTCGGATTTATTCATGGAGTGATGAACACGGATAATATGACGGTTAGCGGAGAAACGATTGATTATGGACCGTGTGCGTTTATGGACGTGTACGATCCGACGACAGTATTTAGTTCCATTGACACGCAAGGGCGGTATGCGTATGGAAATCAGCCGTACATTGCTGGGTGGAACATCGCCCGCTTTGCAGAAAGCCTTTTGCCGCTTTTACATGACGAAGAAGAAAAAGCAATCGAGCTTGCGCAAAAAGTAATCGCACAATTTCCAACGCTATATGAAACGTATTGGCTGCAAGGGATGCGCGCAAAACTTGGGCTTTGGACGGAAGAAGAGGAAGATAAAAAGCTTATCGGGGAGTTGCTGCATCTTATGTACACATATCGCGCCGATTATACGAATACGTTTCGCGCGTTGACGATAAATGAATGGGAGTTTTGCGAACAAGAGTTTCGCGACTGGCATACACGTTGGCAACAAAGAATGGCCCGTCAAGATATGACGAAAGATGAAGTGTACGAACGGATGCGACAACACAATCCGGCGATTATTCCGCGCAACTATCGCGTGGAAGAAGCGCTTGCGGCAGCGGCTGAGCATGGGGATGATACGGTCATGGAGCGACTACTTGACGTGTTGAAACATCCGTATGCGTACACGAAAGAACAAGAACAATATGCCAAGCCTCCAGCACCGTCTGACCGCCCGTATAAAACATTTTGTGGGACGTAGAAAAGCTCAAGGGTCACTTGAGCTTTTTAAAATCCTGCGAGATGTTTGGCATATGCGAGCGGATTGAAAAACGTTCGTTCAATTGTTTGACGATGACTAATATACAACATAGAAAACGTCCCTTTTCTTATTGGAAAGGGATGTTGTTACGTTGTAATATAAGGAAAGAAAGGGGGAGAAAGATTGTTTCCGTTTTTGCACGACAACGTATACATAAAGATAAAGCTTTCAAAAGGAACGGTTGTTTTTCGAGAAGGGGATATGTGTGAGCATGTCGCTTTTATCGTCTCTGGTGTCATTCGGGTTGCAAAAATAGGGGAGAATGGGAAGGAAGTAAATTTATATCGCGTTTGTCGTGGAGAGTCATGTGTATTGACTATTTCCAGTTTGTTGTCACATTCACCTTTTCCTGCGACGGCGATTGTGGAAGAAGATGTGGAAGCACTAATTGTCCCGAAACATACGTTTGCGAAGATGATGACAACAAATGTTGAACTACAAACGTTCGTTTATGACATGATGATGAATCGTTTTATGACGATGATGCAAATGATTGAGCACATCGTATTTGAAAAAATGGATAAGCGTTTAATCGAGTTTTTGCTTACACGATGCGACAACAGCAAGACAAACATGATCGAGATGACGCATGAACATATTGCTGTGGAACTTGGAACGGCACGCGAAGTCGTCAGCCGAATATTAAAGCAACTTGAGCGTGACGGATACGTTCAACTGGCGCGTGGAAAAGTAAAAATTGTAGACAAAGAAAGATTGTGTGACAAATTTGCAACAATGTGACTTTATCACAGAACGTTTCCTTTTTTTCTTCTATGATTAAAGAGAGATGAGAAGAGGGGAGGAAAAAAGATGAAAGCAAATGTTGGTTCCGTCGATCGTATGATTCGCTTCATATTAGGTATTGCACTATTAGGATTATTTTTTCTTGAGGGAAATATAAAATATGTCGGCATTTTAGGAATTGTTCTTATCGCTACGGCATTTATGAGATTTTGTCCACTTTACGTTCCGTTTCGGATTAATACGACGAAGAAATAGCTCTACTCATTTTAGTTGAAATTAAATAAGAAGGCGCCTTCAGGACGCCTTCCTTAATCTACTTTTAACACAACGCGACCGTTAATTTGTCCTTTTAACATACGATCGAATACATCGTTAATGTTTTCAAGCGGTTGAACTTCGACAATTGTTTTTACTTTTCCTTCTGCCGCAAATTGAAGCGCTTCTTGCAAGTCTTTACGCGTACCAACGATTGAACCGATAATTCTTACTCCATTTAAAACGGTATCAAAAATTGGTACAGGCATTTCTTCTGGCGGTAATCCGACAAGTACGCAAGCGCCGCCGCGACGAATTGCTTTATAGGCTGATTCGAATGCTGCTTTCGAAACAGCAGTGACGACAGCTGCATGCACGCCACCAACTTTTTCTTTCATCCATTGCGCGGCGTCTTCATGTTTTGGATTGACGACAAGATCAGCTCCCAACTGTTTAGCTAACTCAAGTTTTTCATCGCCTAAATCGACAGCAACGACGTTTAGCCCCATCGCCTTTGCATATTGAACAGCGACGTGTCCGAGGCCGCCAATACCGTAAATTGCTACCCACTCACCAGGTTTTGCACCTGTTACTTTTAAAGCTTTATATGTTGTTACGCCAGCGCAAAAGATTGGAGCAGCTTCTTCAAATGATAAGTTATCAGGAATTTTCACGACATAATCAGCTGCAGCACGACAATATTCAGCGTAACCACCGTCAACCGAATATCCAGCGTTTTGTTGATGCTCACATAATGTTTCTTGTCCGCTTAAGCAATAATCACAATGGCCGCAGGCGGAATAAAGCCAAGGGATACCGACGCGATCTCCGACTTTTAAGTGCGTCACCCCTGGTCCGACTTCTTCGATGACACCAACGCCTTCATGTCCAGGAATGAGCGGTAGTTTTGGCTTTACAGGCCAGTCGCCATGTGCGGCATGCAAGTCTGTATGACATACTCCACACGCTTTAATGCGCACTAGCACCTCTCCATATGAAATTGTTGGTTTTTCTACTTCTTTAATTTTTAATGGTTCTTTAAATTGTTCCACAACTGCAGCTTTCATAATTATAATCCTCCTTCTGAGTGAAAAGGGATTTTTTGGTCTATGCATATTTAATGTAACATGTATTAAATTTGTTAAAAATATCATAAACAAACTGTTCGAAAAAATGTAAAAGTTTTTTAGATAAAAAGGTAAATTTTTATTTGTTATCTTGACGAAGTAAAATGTTACCCTTTTGATCACAAATCACTACTTCCTTTTTCCTAGTTGTTGTGTTAAGATAAAAATGTCAAAAATTGAATAATCGGCAAACTACTCGAAAGGGTAGGGCGCAAAGCTATAGGGGCTACGTCTATTGTATAGATATGCCAGCCAGTTGCCCTTCTTATAAGGAAATGATAAGAAGGTTTTACTGTCGAACGATAGCTGCCTATGTATTTGTTTTTTAGGCAGCTTTTATTTTTATTAACATAGGAGGATGAAGACAGCATGAAGGTAACAGTCAGAAAAAAATTAGTGGCGACGTTTCTTTCGGTATTATTGTTGTTTATTGTTGTAAGTATGCTTACATATAATCGGCTAGAGACAATTGATCAACAATATTCAGAAGCGATGAACAAAGGATTTGAACGAATTACGCTCGTGACAAATATGCAAAATGCGATGTTACGCGAACAAATTGCTGTGCGGGGGTATTTAATTAATGGAAAGCCGGAAAGCTTAACCGCATTTGAGCAAGCAGCGAGCGAGTTTACAGATAACCAAGAGATGATTGCATCATTACAACTAGAAAATGAGGCAAAACAAGAGGTTGATCGTCTAGTAAAAGCAGAGCAAGAGTATCGCGACATTGCGAAACAAGCGATAGAGTTTAAAAAGCAAGGTCAAATGGATGAAATTTCACGGATTATGAAAGAGCGAGGAAATGCGATTACGGTTGAAGTGACAGAGGCAGGAGAACAAGCGCGTGCGACGCAAGTGAAGCATTTGCAGCAAATGAGTGAAACGTTGTCTGAACAAGCGAAAGACATGAAGTATACGACGCTTATTACAATCGGTATCTCTTTTCTTGTTAGTATGGCCTTAGCTTTATATATGAGCGAAAAAATTTCAAGACCTGTTCAACAAATTTCTGAACATGCCGAAAAAATTGCACACGGCGATTTGTCAGTTGATGATATTCATGTAGCAAATCGTGATGAAATTGGTAAATTAGCAAAATCGTTTAACCAAATGGTTCACAATTTAAAACAGCTTATTCAACAAGTAAGCACAGCGACTGAGCATGTGTCTGCTTCCGCCCAAGAGTTGATGGCAAGTGCTGAACAGGCAAGCGCAGCGACAGAAGAGGTGACGACAGCGATTCAAGAAGTAGCCCAAGGAGCAGAAATGCAAGGAAAACATGCGGAGGAGAGTTCGCAAGCGATCGGTGAAATGGCGGCAGGAATTGAGCGAATGGCTCAAACAGCAACCGTCGTGGCGAACTCCGCAACAGAAACGACAAAACAAGCTACTGTTGGCCAGCAATATTTACAACAAGTTGTGACGCAAATGAATACGATTAACGAATCAACAAACGAAACAAATGTAGTTATTAAAGAGTTAGATGAGAAGTCGGCCCAAATTGGAAAAATTGTTGACGTCATCGTCGGCATTGCTGAACAAACGAATTTATTAGCACTTAACGCAGCGATTGAAGCGGCACGTGCCGGAGAACACGGAAAAGGATTTGCGGTTGTGGCGGATGAAGTGCGTAAACTCGCAGAGCAATCTCGCGAATCGGCAAATCAAATTGCGCAATTAATTGAGATGATTCAACAAAACACCGGTTATGTTGTGCAAATTGTCGGCAAAGGAACGGAAGAAGTGAAACAAGGAACAAAATTAGTGGAGCAGACAGGAACGTTCTTTGGGCAAATTTTGCGTTCCATTGAACAAGTGAATGCACAAATCCAAGAACTATCAGCGATTTCAGAGCAAATGTCAGCAGGCGTTCATCAAGTGCATGCTTCAATGGATGAAGTATCGTCTATTGCGAAACGGTTTGTTGAACGGACGGCCGAAATTTCTGCTTCTTCTGAAGAGCAGCTTGCTTCAAGTGAAGAAGTGACATCTGCCGCTACATCTTTAGCTGAAATGGCGGAGCAATTACGCAATGCTGTCGCAACGTTTAAAGTATAAAGAAGTCTCTTGATTATAAGGGGAAGCGAGAGTATGTTATCGGTGACGATCTTTATATGTGGAGCGATATAGTTCCTCTTTGCTTTTTAATGAATACCATTGTCCAACGGAAAGCGACAAAATCATGAAAATTGCACCGATTGCAAAACCTATACGGTAATAACCGAGAAAAAATAGTAAGAAAGACATCACTAACGTTGTAATAAGTACGATAAGCAAAATGTTTTTTCCTTTTTCTTTTCCCATATCGTTTCTCCCTCTCTGTTTGTATTATAACAAGAATATGTCACTATTAAAATGCACATGTGGATCAACAAAGGTGTCCCGTCATGATGTTGGGACACCTTTCCTTTTACCGATGATTTTTTTCTTTTTGGCTTTGGCGAATGTTAGCTGCTTCAGCGCGTGCTTGTGCTTCTAAATCCTCATGATCGGCAAGTTCTGCAGAAAACTTGACATCATGTCCGTCTGGTTTGATCGGTTTTGGCACTTCCATCCCTCCTTATTGCTCATCTCACTAGTAGCATGTGATGAACAATGGAAAAAATGAATGGCGAATGTTGTTAATGACGAGCATGTTTGTCGGTAAATCCACCGGCTTGGTCTGCGCGTTTAAAATCGCGGGCGTATGTCACTTCTTGTGCGCTAGAGAGCGTACTTTTTGTTTTCTCACGTTTCTTTTTGTCAGACATATGTATCCCTCACTTTTATAAAAATGTCACGTTAACATTATGAACAGAAAAATAAAAAATTATCCAAATAAAAAAACCTGTTCGTGCAGAACAGGTTACGCTTCTTTTCTTTGTTGTTCATCGTCAAGTCTTTGTTGGCGCATCGCATACAACGTATAGTTGTCCTTTGAAATTTCATATAAGTTATATATATCTTCGCCTTGGTTTATTGCTTCCCATAATTGCTTTCTCGTTTCATTAGCAAGGGTGACATAAGGAAGTTTTTCAGCGGCTTTTGTGGAGCGGACGTTGACTTTGCGAATGCGCATGAAGATCGTGTTGATGGAACGTTCGTAAAACAGTTCATTAAAGAAGGCGTCTTTAGCTATTTGATTGTACCCTTTTCCATGATACGGCTTGCCAAGCCATGTGCCTAAAAAACCAGCGCCATCTTCAATGTCAAATAAGTTAATCGTTCCAATCGGATTGCCCCACTCATCTAAAATGGTGCGCGAAATGAGTTCACCGCGTTCTTCGGCTTCAATCGTTTGCTTCGTTATAAACAAAAACTCCTCGTATGAATATGCTTTATGGCGCACGAAAGGGAAGACGTCTGGGTGCACCATAAGCTCGTATAACGCTTGACAATCTTGTAGTTCGCGTTTTTTTAACATCGAATCTCCCTCCATTCACGAGGGCAGTCGACCATAGGGAACGAGCCACCCTCGAAATTTTTTAATTTATGCAAATCAAAAAATTTCGGGGTGGGAATCGAACCCACTAGAACCAGCGCATGGCTGGTGGCGCACCATTTGCCTTCCCTTACTGTCGCATCGATATATAGTTTTGAACGTATATTTCGCATATAACCTTTTATATCATACTTGAAACGGTGTAAAAAATAAATAGTTTTTTTATTAATTTTTTTTGTATATTATTTCCCCATTAATCATTGTAAATATAGGGGTTGCAATATAATGAAACGGATGATAATTCCAAACGACAATATCGGCATCTTTTCCAACCTCTAAACTGCCGACACGGTCGTCTACTCCTAAATTACGTGCTGGTAAAATTGTAATTCCTTCGAGCGCTTTTTGTTCATCAAGTCCTTCACGAACAGCAATTGCAGCACAAATGTGTAAATATTGAATTGGCGTGTACGGGTGGTCTGTAGTAATAGAGACGTGAACACCTGCATCACATAAAATTTTGTACGTTTTCCAACTTTTATTTTTAAGTTCTACTTTGGATCGGCGTGTCAATGTTGGTCCGACGGAAACTTGCAAGTTTCGTCCTTGTAGCTCCTCAGCGATTAAATGTCCTTCTGTACAATGTTCGATCCGTAAATCAAGCCCAAACTCATCCGCTAGGCGAATAGCGGACAAAATATCATCGGCGCGATGGGCGTGAACACGAATCGGAATTTCACGATTTAATGCTTGAATGATCGGGATTGTGCGAAAATCGTGCGGCCAATCGCTATATTTTGCGTTGTAAAACGTTTCGCGAAGCATTCCCATAATGCCCATGCGCGTGAGCGACTCTTTATTCCCTTGACTATGCATTCGTTTCGGATTTTCACCGAGTGCGATTTTTAACCCAGCTGGCTGTTTAATAATCATGTTTTCGACGTTTTTCCCATACGTCTTAATGACTGCCGTCGTTCCCCCGATGACATTCGCGCTTCCAGGCATAATATGAACCGTCGTAATGCCGTGTTCGATCGCATCTCGAAAGCCGGGATCGAGCGGATATACGCTATCAATGGCACGCACATGAGGAGTCATCGTTTCAATTGTTTCATTTGCATCGTTACCTGCCCATCCAGTTCCTTCATCATACAAACCGAGATGTGTATGCACATCAATGAAACCAGGGAAAACATATTTTCCTGATACATCGATCACTTCTGTTCCGTCATGAACAGGAAGGTCATAACCAATATCTGTGATTTTTCCATTCTCAATACGTACATCTGCTCCCTTCATTGGAGGGGAGGTGATTGGATATACGATCCCATATTTAAGCAATATGCTTTTCATGCCAAGAAGCTCCTTTATTTCTTTTTCGTATAGTGTATTCGTCACGATTTTAGTATGTTCGCTAGCGCTTGATCAATAGTGGGAAATGAAAAATGATATCCTGCTTGAAGAAGTTTTTCTGGGATTACGCGCTGTCCTTCTAGCAGAAGTATGCTCATTTCCCCTAACAACACTTTTAGAACGAAGGATGGAACTGGGAGCCAATGTGGACGTTGTAATACGTTTGCGACTGCTTTCCCGAACTTTTCCATCGTTACAGGATGTGGAGCAGTGACGTTAATCGGACCCGATATGTTTTTATGTCGAATCGAAAAATCAATTGCGCCAATGACATCGTCCATATGAACCCATGACATCCACTGATTACCTTGTCCAATCGTTCCTCCAATGAACCATTTGTAAGGAAGAACGATGCGAGGAAGGGCCCCACCGTCTCCTCCTAAAATAATGCCAAAACGCATAAACACGGTTCGTACGCCGAGCGCTTCCATGCGCCGTCCAGCTTCTTCCCATCGTTTGACGGTTTGAGCTAAAAAGTCTGTTCCTGTCGTTTCATTTCGCTCTGTAAACGTCTGATCAAGCGACGTGCCATAAATGCCAATAGCGCTCGCTTGAATGACAACGCTCGGCTTTTGTTTCATATTGGTGATAAGGTCATATATCGCGTTTGTTGCTTGTAATCGACTTTCTACAATGGCTCGCTTTCTCGCTTCGTTCCATCGTCCGCTATTAATCGATTCACCAGCTAAATTAATGACAATATCGATCGAAGGTAATTGCTCGATAGGATTTACCGTTAGCCATTGTATATAATGAACATACGGATCGCTCTCCCGCTTTTGAGCGTTTCGCGTTAATATATACATATGATGGCCATTTTGTGTAAAATATGTCGTCAATGCTTTACCGACAAATCCGGTTCCTCCAGCAATTAAAATATTCATTATTTTCCCTCCTTTCCTTATATTATGCGTTTTTTAAAAAGAAAAAGAAAGAAAAGGTGTGTTTAACGATGCGAATTGAAAAAATTGAGGTGGATAAGAAAAATGCTGAACGTTTTTACGTTCATCTTGTCAAAGAAGATGGAGAGAAACAACTCGTTTCTGTGGATCAAGACGTATTGATTGAGTATCGGCTGAAAAAAGGAATGACAGTAACAGAAAAGCAATGGATGGAAATGATAAAAAAAGATGACGAAACACAAGCATATAAGATGGCGCTTCGTTTTTTAGCTTACCGTATGCGTTCGAAACAAGAAGTTACGGATTATTTAGAAAAAAAAGGGGTAGATCGTGGGGCGATTGAACGAGTAATGGGGAAGCTACAAAATGAGCGATATATCGACGATGAACAATTTGCACATGCGTACGTGCAAACGCAAGTAAATACGACGATGAAAGGACCTTATGTCATTTATAAAGAACTGATAGATAAAGGAATATGTGAAGATACGATTGCGAAAGCGATGGAGCGTTATACGGAAGAGATGCAACAGGATAAAGCGATGAAGTGGGTTGAAAAAGTAAATAAACAATCAAAAAGACGATCATATCAAGAACAAAAAGCGTATATAGCGCAACTGTTGCATATGAAAGGTTTTCCTGTTCATATCATTGAGAGGGTAAAGCAACAGATCACTTTAAACGATGAAGAACAATGGGAAGCGCTCGTATATCATGGAGAAAAAGCACATCGTCGCTATGAAACATATGACCGCTATACGTACGAACAAAAAATGAAACAAGCACTGTACCGAAAAGGGTTTCCGATTTCGTTAATTGAGAAATTTTTGGAAAAGAAAAAGGAGGATTAATTCCTCCTATTCAACGATGATTTCTGGTTGGCGTTTATATTCATTTACGATCGTTTCGGCTACTTGTTTTGGGGAGCGAAGACGAGAGCGATCTTGAATATGGTTACAATCGTCCCAAAACGGCGTGTTCATCCCACCCATATATACAGCGGTGACGGCAACATTCGTTTCTGCAAGCTCCTTCACAAGACTTTCGCTAAATCCGCGTACGGCGAATTTACTTGCAACGTACACACTTTCGTTGACTTTGCCACGCAACCCAGCTGTCGAAATAATGTTCATCATATTTGCTTCTGGCAACGTCTTAAAATACGGAAGAAACGCTTTTGTCATATATATTGTGCCTTTGACGTTAATGTCGATCATTTCATGAATATGTTGTTCCGTCATTTGTTCAAGCGGTCCGAAATAGCCGACGCCTGCATTGTTAATGAGCATCGTTACGTTATGCTTCTGACAAAGCATTTCCGCTGCTTTATGCACTTGTTCATTATTTGTAATATCAAGCGAAAAAGCAACTGCCTTCCCTCCAAAAGATTCAATTTGTCGTTGGACAGATTGTAGTGGCTCCTTTCTTCTCCCGACTAAAATGATTTCGTACCCTCGTTGTGCATATAAAAGGGCAAGTTCTTTTCCGAGACCCGTTCCAGCCCCTGTGATAATGATACTTTCCATTACTTTCATCCTTTCGCACGTCATATATTCACAACAATATGGAAAACGTATACATTAAGTAGTTGTCAAGAAGTAGTCAAATGTAATTGTGAATATATGCACAAACATATGGTATAATGTCTTATGTCATTATATTACAACAAAGAAAGGGGAACAATATGAGCTTTTTACAAGTGATTACAGCTTCTACACCAGTATTAGCTGTCTTTCTTTTTCTCGTTTTATTGCGTTTACCAGCGGCAAAAGCGATGCCGATTAGTTTTCTTATTACTGTTATGTTATCGTTATTTGTTTGGAAAATGCCCGGCATTCAAGTGGCAGCTGCAACGATTGAAGGGGTAATTGTAGCCATTTCAATTTTATGGATTATTTTCGGTGCGATTTTGTTGTTAAATACGTTGACGAAAAGTGGAGCGATGGATACGATTCGAAGCGGATTTTTAGGCATTACGCGCGACCGACGTGTGCAAGTCATTATTATCGCCTGGTTGTTTGGTGCGTTTATTGAAGGGGCAGCAGGATTTGGAACGCCTGCAGCCATCGGGGCTCCACTTCTTGTTGCTTTAGGGTTTCCGCCACTTGCTGCGGTTGTCGTTGCCCTTGTCGCAGATAGTAGTCCTGTTTCGTTCGGTGCAGTCGGAACACCGATTATTGTCGGGGTAGATCAAGGGCTTCGTGAAGGAAATTCCGTTGCTGAACAAGTGCAACAAGTGATCGGCACAGCCGATTTATCTTCGTTCCTTCAAACGCTCGCAAAACAAGCAGTGTCATTTGACATTGTAATCGGTACGTTCATTCCGCTTATTTTAGTGCTTATTTTAACGCGTTTTTTTGGAGAAAATCGTTCGTGGAAAGAAGGATTTGAAATTTGGAAGTTTGCTTTATTTGCGGGGCTTAGCTTTACACTTCCAGCATTTCTCGTTGCTTCTTTTCTCGGACCAGAGTTCCCGTCCATGATCGGTGGGTTAATTGGTTTAGCGATCGTTGTCCCAGCGGCGAAAAAAGGATTTTTATTGCCGAAAGAGCCATGGGATTTTAAGAAAACAGATGAAGTACAACATGTGGCGAACGTACAAAAAAGTGAAATGCCTCTTTTACTTGCATGGATGCCGTATATTCTTGTTGCGCTTATTTTAGTGTTGACAAGGTTACAAAACTTGCCGTTAAAAGCATGGTTACGTTCTGTGAAAATACAGTTTAACAACATTTTAGGAACGAACATTAGCACATCAATTGAACCGTTATATTTGCCAGGGACGATTTTCCTTGTCGTCATTCTCATCACCGTTTTTATGCATAAAATGAAACGGGAAGATGTCGTGGCGACGATGAAAGAGTCCGCATATACGTTGATCGGTAGTGCCATTGCGCTCGGAACAGCTGTGCCGATGGTGCGCATTTTTATTAACTCTAGTGTAAACGATGCAGGGCTTGCTAGTATGCCAATTGAGTTAGCATCGCTCGTCGCAGGGGGAGTGGGGGCTGCTTGGCCGCTCGTTGCTCCTTTAATCGGTTCGCTCGGTTCGTTTATTTCCGGTAGTGCCACGTTTAGTAATATGATGTTTTCTTTATTCCAATTTAGCATTGCTGATCAAATTCAAGTGCCGCATCATATCGTCATCGCTGGACAAATGTTAGGGGCGAATGCGGGCAACATGGTTTGTGTATTAAACGTTGTTGCGGCAGCTTCCGTTGTTGGTCTTGCTGGGAAAGAAGGAACGATCATTCGTATGACACTCATTCCAATGCTTTATTACGTATTGATGACTGGAATATTTAGCCTCCTCTTGATCTATGTATTTTAGCTTCACTTTATGATACGATGAAAATGAAGTTGTCATAAAGTGGAGTGGGGAGAATGGATCAAAAACGATATAGTGAAATGAACGAATGGGAATTAAAACAAGAGATCGCCACATTAACTGAAAAAGCACGAAAAGCAGAACAAATGGGAATGGTGAACGAATACGCGGTATATGAGCGGAAAATTGCCATGGCTAAAGCATACTTATTAAATCCCGATGACTTTCAACCTGGGGAATTTTACGAAATTGAAGGAGATGCGCAGTCGTTATTTAAACTTCAATATATAAACGGCGTATTCGCATGGGGGTATCGTTTAAATGATCCGCACACCGAAGTGGCGTTGCCCATTTCATTGCTAAAGAAAAGAGGTTGACACGTCCGTCAACCTCTTTTTCCATTAAATTTTCCTTTTACTTACTTCGGAATGTAAAATCATTAAACTTTGTGATTGCTGTGTTTCGCCATTTACTTGAGCGTGGGCGTGTTTCGGGTTTGCCCATGGTTGCGGGAACGGATCAGAATAGCGGTTATCATAAAATTTTTTACGCCAATGTTTACCCATTTTATTCCTCCTCGATGTCGCCTCGTTTATTGGACGCGTGCATTCGTTCTTGAGGGTGCGTATTAATCGTGCCGTTCGCACGTTTTGATGCGTACTCTGCTTTTGCGCGTGGCTCGCCTTCTAATTTTTCATTGTTTTGATTCGGAAAGCCTCGTTCTTTATTGCTCAATGTTAGTCCCCCCAGCCGTTCATTTCGTGCTTTTTGAGCACACGTATAGTATTCGTTAATAAACGTCTATTTATGAACGAGCATGGTTGCTTTAGCTTGGAATCAGTTCTAATTTTTTGCGCAATTTCTTTTCGCTAAAAATCCATCCTGTATATGAGCTAACAATGTTTAGGTCGAGATCGAGTTGGACGACGGCTACAAACGGATAATAATTTTTGCTTCGGTAACGCAAGTCGATGAAACGCACTTCATAATGATCGTTATATTCATGAATTTCCCAACGATATACGGGGGAAAAAGATAAAAATGCAGCTAAATTTTCATCTTGTTTTGCTTTTTCAATGATTGGGATGTCTGGAATCGGACATTTTTCGAATATGTCAAGTACAGCAATTGTCCCATTTTGCGCGCGCGCAACGTAAAAATGGTTTGATGTCGTCACAGCCAAATGCCATTCGTTCCATTTTATTGTCGGAACGGTAATGACTTGTTCAACATCCGGAAACATTTGTTTCAACTTGCGTTTTATTGCTTGTTGTTGACGAAAACGAATGATATAGTAACCAATGAGCACGACATATACAGCTAGAAACGTATACCCCGCATGTTGTCCGTTCAACCATAAGACGACGCCAGCTAAGTGAACAATAAAAATAAACGGATCGAACGTGTTAATGATACCGAGCGCAACCCATTTTTTTGAAAAAGGACGCAACGCTTGCGTGCCATATGAATTGAAAATATCGACAAACACGTGTACACTGACGGCGATAAATGTCCAAAGGGCTACATGAAAAAACGACGTGTCATATATATAAAAGAGAGTGACACTAATGAGCAACGTCCAAATGAACAAAGCGGGGATCGAATGCGTCATGCCACGATGATTGCGAATATATTTCGCGTTATTTTTTAGTTTAAACACGGTGTCAATATCAGGTGCTTGTGAGCCGACGAGCGTGCCGATAAGCACGGCATGCGCGAGCGTTGGATCGTTAGCGATCGTTGGATCAAATGTAGCTAATCCACCTAATGCAAACCCCATTAAAACGTGTGTACCTGTATCCAAATAAAAGGCCTCCTTTTTTCCGACTGAACTTACTTTTAGTTTACCACCTTGGAGGAATGAACGTGAAAGAAAATGTACAACAAATATTGGCTCATTTTCATATTGAGCAGTTTCAACATGATTTAATTCATTGGTTTCAAACAGAGCAACGTGATTTGCCTTGGCGAAAAGATAAAGATCCTTACAAAATATGGGTATCTGAAGTGATGCTTCAACAAACGCGAGTCGATACAGTCATTCCTTACTTTTATCAGTTTATCGAAAAGTTCCCGACTTTAGACGCGTTGGCTGAGGCGGAAGAAGAAGAAGTGTTAAAGGCGTGGGAAGGGCTCGGCTATTACTCGCGTATTCGTCATTTGCATGAAGCGGTAAAAGAAGTGAAAGAAAAGTACGGAGGATGTGTACCTGCGTCCAAAGAGCAGTTTTCTTCATTAAAAGGTGTTGGGCCGTATACGACAGGAGCGGTGTTAAGCATCGCTTACGGCATTCCTGAACCTGCGGTAGATGGAAATGTTATGCGAGTATTGTCGCGTATTTTTTATATAACAGATGATATTGCGAAAGGAAGTACACGAAAAAAGTTTGAAAACATTGTTTCCAAAATTATTTCACACGACAATCCGTCTGATTTTAATCAAGCGTTAATGGAACTTGGTGCGCTCGTTTGCACGCCGAAAAATCCGAGTTGCTTTCTATGTCCTGTTCAGCGTCATTGTCGGGCGTTTGCAGAAGGGGTAGAAACTGAGCTACCTGTAAAAACAAAAGGGAAAGCACCGAAACGTGTTTCTTTTCGTGCCATTGTGCTTATGAATGAAAAGGGAAATATACTCATTCAAAAACGCCCGCCTCGTGGGTTGTTGGCAAATTTATGGCAATTCCCAAATGATGAACATGCTCCAACACGAAACGATGAAGCATTTGTAAAAGAAATAAGTGAACGATATCATGTCGTCATTCGTTCGCTAGAGCGAATCGGTTCATTTGAGCACGTCTTTTCCCATGTTGTATGGCATATTGAAGCATATAAAGGGAACGCGCTGGAATTACAAATGGGAGATGAAACGAATAAATGGGTGACAATCGATGAGCTTAAGCAATATGCATTCCCAGTTATATATCAAAAAATATGGCAAGCGTACGAGTAAAGGCAAACGCCTTTACTCGTAAAATACGCGCGTTCCATTCGTATATGTCGCTTCGTTTCGCTGTAAACTGCCTCTTGCTTCAATTTCTTCCACAATCTCACGATGCATTGTTTGTCCCTCAACGTTTAAATACGGAGTGACTTGTTGAAGAGCATGATGAAAAAACGCTAACTCGCTATCTTTCCATTGCTGTTTAGGAATCATTTGTAAGGCCGTTAAATCGCGTCCAATATACATCGTTTTCACCTCTTTATGTAGTGTAGAAAGTGAAACAAAAAATTATTCATACGGATATTTTTTAAATAGACGGTACAAAGTAATGAGCGTGGAGGTGAGAATGATGAAGCCAAACAAAACGATTGCAGGAACAAACATTCAACATGTGAAACAGCAAAATGCTGGTCAGTACGGAACAGAGTTTTCAACTGAAACAGATGTTCAACATGTGAAACAACAAAACGCGAAAGCAGAAGCAAAGAAAAATCAATAACGGGCAAAGGGCATCGGTTTTCGTCCGATGCTCTTTTTCTTCATTGCTTATTAACGGTATAATAGAGGAAAAAGCGTCGAATGAAAGTAGGGAATGTGTATGGAATATCCACAAACAGGGGCGATCATTCAAATTCATAGTTATAAACATGACGGCCATATCCATCGTGCATGGAAAGAAACCGTTGTGTTAAAAGGAAGCGAAGAAGAAGTGATTGGCGGCAACGATCGTACACTTGTGACGGAAGCAGATGGGAGAACGTGGGTGACGCGTGAGCCGGCCATTTGTTTTTTTTATGCAAAACATTGGTTTAACATTATTGCGATGATTCGTGCTGAAGGGGTGTATTACTATTGCAACATTAGCTCGCCTTACGTTTGGGATGGAGAAGCGCTAAAATATATCGATTATGACTTAGATATTAAAGTATTTCCGAACGGTCAATACGACATATTAGATCGCGATGAATATGAGCGCCATCGCGAACAAATGAACTACCCTGAAATTATTGATAAAGTTTTAAAAAATAATGTTCAAAAATTAATTCAATGGATTAAAGAGAAAAAGGGACCGTTTGCCCCTGAAGTAGTTGAACATTGGTATAAAAAGTTTATTATGTGTAGAAAGTGAAAATGATACATACATGAACAAAAAAACAACGGTTACTTACTAATGGCCGTTGTTTTTTATTTTTTATAAACAATGATTAAATTTTTTGAATTTTTGTATTGTATTTTTTTAATATTCGTGTAATAATTTGAAACGTAACATAAAAATTATTTTAAAAATATAAATTTTCTGTATATAGAAGGAGTGGCTTCCGTGGGAGATGAAGCGATTTTACGAGTAAAAAGCTTAAAAACATGCTTTTTCACAGACGAAGGGGAAGTTCCTGCGGTTGATGGCGTAGACTTTTACATAAATAAAGGCGAAATTTTAGGCGTTGTCGGTGAATCGGGCTGTGGAAAAAGTGTTACATCGCTCTCTATTATGGGATTGTTGCCAAAAGGAATCGGAAAAATTACAGATGGAGAAATATGGTTTAAACATGAAAATATTGTGCTAGCATCGGAAAAAAGGATGAAAGAAATACGCGGGAATGAAATAGCGATGATTTTCCAAGAGCCGATGACGTCGTTAAATCCGCTTTTTACGATCGGTAACCAAATGATTGAAGCGATTCGTATTCATGAAAAAATAAGCAAATTAGAAGCGCGAAAGCGAGCCATTGATATGCTTAAACTTGTCGGTTTACCTCGTGCTGAGGAGATCATTGATGAATATCCGCATCAGCTATCAGGAGGCATGCGGCAGCGCGTGATGATTGCGATGGCGATGGTATGCAATCCATCTTTATTAATTGCAGACGAGCCAACGACTGCTTTAGACGTGACGATTCAGGCACAAATTTTACATTTGATGAAACAGTTAAACGAACAATTCGGCACAGCGATTATGATGATCACACACGATTTAGGAGTCGTCGCTGAAATGTGTCATCGCGTCGTTGTTATGTATGCGGGAAAAATCATTGAAGAAGGGGATGTTCAAACGATTTTTCGAAATCCAAAACATCCATATACGATTGGACTTATTCGTTCTGTTCCAGATATTCGGGAAAGGAAA
The DNA here is from genome assembly GCF_019553625.1 of Anoxybacillus sp. ST70. Taxonomy (NCBI): domain Bacteria; kingdom Bacillati; phylum Bacillota; class Bacilli; order Caryophanales; family Anoxybacillaceae; genus Anoxybacillus; species Anoxybacillus sp. ST70. Next base: position 17,976 of record NZ_JAHZOF010000008.1, on the reverse strand, counting down.
GCACGTTTATATTCTATTCCAGGAAGCGTACCGAAGCCGGGCTCGATTAAACAAGGTTGTCGTTTTGCGGAAAGATGCGAGCAAGCATTTGAGCGGTGCTTTTCCCAAAATCCTGATTTATACGAAGTAGAACAAGGCCATCGCGCGCGTTGTTTTTTGTATACAAAGGAGGAAAACGTCATCCATGAACGAACCGTTACTACAAGTTAAAGGGTTAAAAAAATATTTTCCGATTACGGCAGGTTTATTTAATAAACAAATTGGTCAAGTGAAAGCGGTCGATGATTTATCGTTCGTTGTGTACAGAGGAGAAACGCTAGGCATTGTCGGGGAGAGCGGCTGCGGAAAATCGACGACGGGGCGTATGCTTATGCGGCTTATTGAGCCAACGGAAGGATCTATTTTATTTGAAAAGGAAGAAGTGACAAAACTATCGCCCCAACAATTAAGAAAAGTGCGTCGCGATATGCAAATGATTTTTCAAGACCCGTTTGCATCGCTCAATCCGCGCCATACAGTAGAAAAAATTTTAGAAGAACCGCTGATCGTCCATGGAATTGGGTCAAAGGAAGAGCGACGAAAAAAGGTGCGGGAGATGTTAGAAGTTGTTGGATTAAGTAGCTATCATGCGAAACGTTATCCCCATCAATTTAGCGGAGGACAACGACAACGTATCGGTATCGCTCGCGCATTGATGACGAAACCGAAGCTCATTATCGCGGATGAGCCCGTTTCAGCACTAGATGTGTCCATTCAGGCACAAGTGCTCAACTTACTAGAAGATTTACAAAAAGAGTTTGGTTTGACATATATTTTTATCGCTCACGACCTTGGTGTCGTGCGTCATATTAGCGATCGTGTTGGCGTCATGTATTTAGGACGAATGGTTGAACTCGCTAGCAGCGAAGAGCTATATCGCCATCCGAAACATCCGTACACAAAAGCGTTGCTTGAAGCTGTTCCGATTCCAGATCCGGAATATAAAAAAGAAAAGCAACTGCTTACCGGGGATTTACCGAGTCCATCAAATCCACCAACAGGTTGCGCTTTTCATACACGATGTCAAGCATGTATGGATATTTGTAAAACGATAAAACCAGAATGGAAAGAAGTTGGAAATGGGCATTACGTCGCCTGCCATCTTTATACATAAAGATGGCTAGGTGATGAAATATATATTATTCACTAAGGGGGAAAAGAAATGAAGAAAAAATGGTTATTAACCATGCTTATGTTTCTTCTTGTAGCAGCGACTGCACTTGCAGGTTGCGGCAAGTCGGAACAAACAGGTGGAGGCAAAACGGAAGAAGCTGAAAAGCAAACGACGCTCGTCTATGGACGCGGCGGTGACTCTGTTGGGTTAGACCCAGCAACAGTGACAGATGGTGAATCGTTTAAAGTAACAAAAAACATTTTTGACACACTTCTAGACTATAACGATGGTGATACAACGATTCAACCAGCATTAGCGAAAGAATGGACGATTTCTGACGATGGCTTAACGTACACGTTCAAGCTTCGTGAAGGTGTAAAATTCCATGACGGAACAGATTTTAACGCAGAAGCTGTTGTATTTAACTTTGAACGTTGGGCAAATGGGAATGCAGATACGTTCCCTTATTATGGCTCAATGTTTGGTGGATACAAAAATGATGAAGGGCATGTCATTAAAGAAGTAAAAGCGTTGGATGAACATACGGTGCAGTTCGTTTTAAAACGTCCGCAAGCGCCATTCTTAAAAAATCTTGCGATGGTACCGTTTGCGATCGCTAGCCCTGAAGCAATTAAAAAATATGGCGACAAATTCGGTGAAAATCCTGTTGGAACAGGTCCATTTGTCTTTAAAGAGTGGAAGCGCAATGAACGCATCGTGCTTGAGAAAAATAAGGAATATTGGTTAGAAGGTCATCCAAAACTTGATAAGTTAATTTTCGTATCGATTCCAGACAACTCTGCACGCCTCAATGCGTTGTTAAAAGGCGAGATTGATATTATGGAAGATTTGAATCCTTCTGATTTAGCTCAAGTAGAAGGAAATAAAGATTTCCAAGTGTTTAAACGTCCTTCGATGAACGTCGGTTATGTCGGATTAACTGTTACACGCGGTCCACTAGGCAATAAACTCGTTCGTCAAGCGTTGAATCATGCGGTAGATAAACAAGCGATTATTGATGCGTTTTATGCAGGTCAAGCACAACCGGCGAAAAACCCATTACCGCCAAGCATTCCTGGCTACAACGACGCGATTCAAGACTATCCGTATGATTTAGAAAAAGCAAAACAATTACTTGCAGAAGCTGGTTATCCAAACGGCTTTGAAATGGAATTATGGGCGATGCCTGTTCCACGTCCATACATGCCAGATGGACAAAAAGTAGCCGAAGCGTTACAAGCAAGCTTCGCAAAAATTGGCGTAAAAGCAAAAATCGTTACGTATGAATGGGCGACATACTTAGATAAAGTGGCAAAAGGAGAAGCAGACGCCTTCTTGCTCGGTTGGACGGGCGATAACGGTGATGCAGACAACTTCTTATATGCGTTGCTTGATAAAGATAGCATTGGCAGCAACAACTACACGTACTATGCAAACGATGAGTTACACAACATTTTAATCGAAGCACAAACAGTTAGCGATGAAAACAAACGAAACGAATTGTACAAAAAAGCACAAGAAATTATTAAAGAAGACGCACCATGGATTCCGCTCGTACACTCAACACCGTTATTAGCAGGTAAGGCAAACATTGATGGATTTAATCCGCATCCGACTGGAACGGATAAATTTACAAAAGTACAGTTTAAATAACATTTGTGTTGAGGGAGGGGAGGGAATCCTCTCCCTTTCCATCATGTCAGAAAGGAGTGAAACGTATGTTTTCATATACAGTCAAACGCATTTTAACGGTCATTCCTGTTTTGCTTGGCATGTCGCTCGTCGTATTTTTTATGATTCGTGCCATTCCGGGAAATCCTGCGCAAGTCATTTTAGGACAAAAGGCGACGAAAGAAGCGGTAGAGGCGTTAACGCATAAACTCGGATTAGACCAACCGTGGTACATTCAATACATGAAATATCTTGGCGGATTATTAAAAGGGGATTTAGGGGAATCCATTCGCACGGGGGTTGCGGTTTCACAAGAAATTTGGCCGTATTTAGCGGCGACATTAGAACTGTCGCTTGCAGCGATGTTCATTGCTGTGGTGATTGGTGTCAATGCAGGTATTATTAGCGCATGGTTTCAAAACTCTTGGTTTGATTATGTTGCGATGGTTTTAGCGTTGATCGGGGTTTCGATGCCTATTTTTTGGCTCGGGTTGATGGAGCAATGGATTTTTGCGATTAACTTAGATTGGTTCCCGACATCTGGACGAGAAGATGTACGAAATCCAATTGAACCGATTACCCATTTATATGTCATTGATACGTTAATTCAAGGAAATACAGATCAGTTTTTTCAAACATTGCAACACTTAGTGCTTCCGAGTGTCGCTTTAGCGACAATTCCAATGGCTATTATTGCTCGTATGACTCGTTCAAGCATGCTTGAAGTGATGAAGTCGGATTATATTCGTACGGCACGTGCGAAAGGATTAAGCATGTTTTGGGTTGTGTACAAGCATTCGTTAAAAAATGCGATCATTCCTGTATTGACAGTCATCGGTTTACAAATGGGGTTGTTACTTGGCGGGGCGATTTTAACGGAAACGATTTTCAGTTGGCCGGGAATTGGTCGGTACATTTATGAAGCGATTGGCTATCGCGATTATCCCGTCATTCAATCAGGCATTTTAATTGTTGCGATGATTTTTATTTTTATTAATTTAATTGTTGACCTTCTATATGCTGCAATTGATCCGCGAATTAAATATAACTAAAAGGAGGGGAGCGCATTGGCTGAGCTGGCACGAAACGAGGGAAATGTTGTACAACAAGAAGAAAAAGCAACATCGTTATGGAAAGAAGGATGGATTCGTTTTCGAAAAAATAAAATGGCACTCATCGGAAGTGGCATTGTGCTATTTTTCATTTTGCTTGCCATTTTCGCACCGTTTATTGCTCCGTACGATATGAACGACCAACAACTATCCATGCGTTTGCAAGCACCATCGAAAGATCATATATTTGGAACAGATGATTTTGGACGAGACATTTTTTCTCGTGTCGTTTATGGAGCACGCATTTCGTTATGGGTCGGATTTTTTTCTGTGTTAGGTTCGGTTGTCATCGGCTCTTTGCTTGGGATTGTCGCAGGATACTATGGACGATGGGTTGATGCGGTGATTTCACGCATATTTGACATTATGCTCGCATTTCCGAGCATTTTATTAGCGATTGGCATTGTAGCGGTTTTAGGACCATCGTTGAAAAATGCGCTCATTGCGATCGCGGTCATTAACATTCCGAACTTCGGGCGTCTCATTCGTTCGCGTGTATTAAGCATTAAACAGGAAGAGTATATTACAGCGGCGAAAGCAATTGGCATGAGTGATGCGCGCATTTTATTCCACCACATTTTGCCGAATAGTATGGCGCCTATTATTGTTCAAGGCACGCTTGCGATCGCAACGGCTATTATTGAAGCGGCAGCACTCGGATTTCTTGGATTAGGAGCACAGCCACCAAACCCGGAATGGGGGAAAATGCTAGCTGATTCAAAAGCATATTTAACGCAAGCACCATGGACGATGATTTTTCCGGGATTGGCCATCATGTTAACAGTATTAGGATTTAACTTAATGGGGGATGGATTGCGCGATGCGCTTGATCCGCGTATGAAAAGCTAAAAGATGTCCCGTTGGTATGTCGGGACATCTTTTATTCTTGCTCTGGGGTGGGGACGACGTGCTCTTCTTTATGGTAATGATGGAAGCTTTCGATCAGCGTGTCTAAATGTTCAAGTTGATGGCTATACTCAATAATCGCTCCGATAAGTGGGAACAGTTGATAATTTTCTTGCTTAATGCTTTGTTGAGCATAATGGTTTAAAAACGAGTGGATTAATCCTTTTTTTCCAGAGCACGCTTCTGTAACGAATTGTGATTGTGGATCAGACTTTACCTTCCCAATGAACTTTAGCAATATTTGATCGTGATAATTTAACAAACAGTCGAGTTCGTTTTTTATGGCGTCTTGAAGTTCAGCAGATGTATGTGCTAGCTCGTTTTCTAAACGATGCAACAATTTTAACGTTTCTAGCGCCCGATTTGTTGCGACAATCATTTGGCGATATAACACAAGTTTACGTGATTTGCTATATTTATGCTTGCAAAAATATGTCCGTTCTTCTTTGTAAAGCAAATAAAGTTGGTCTAGTTTCATCATGTTTTCTTTAAATTTTTCGATGTCTTCTTTTAATAAATGATGTTCAGATGCATGCCGTACATTCATGCGAATCCATTTCAAAATATGTTCGGTATATTCTACAATTTTCGTGTATAGCTTCTTTTCATACTTTGGCGGAAGAAATACTAAATTAACGATAAATGCTGCAAACACGCCTAACATAATTGTTGAAAAGCGAATAAGCGCAAATTCAATAAAGTGTTCTTCGGTATATTCCATAATTGCAATAACTGTCACAAGCGCAACAGAAATAGAAGATTCTAAACGAAGACGAAGAAATAACGCAATGACTAAAATAGCGGTTAGTCCAATAATAAATGGATCGTGTCCGAAAACAAGCGTAAAAACGATCGCGAAAACCGCACCAATGACATTTGCTTGCACTTGTTCAATTAAAGATAAATATGAACGGTAAATCGTTGGCTGCATCGCAAATACAGCTGAAATACCAGCAAACACAGGAGAAGGCAACTGCAACAGTTTCGCTAAAACTAATGCAAATGTAATCGCAATCCCGGTTTTAAAGACGCGGGCTCCAAGTCTCATCGTCGCTCAAATTCCTTTCTTTTTCATCATCTTGTTAGAACAACAAACAAATATACATGTTTTTCATCAGTATATCAAGATAAAAGGAAAAAAATTAAAAGAACTGCCCCATTTTTTTGAGGCAGTTCTTTTTACGTTTATTCCGTCGATACGGATGGATCGGCTTGTTCTTTTTTCGGAATGACTTGGAAAAAGTGTTGCTCTGGTTGTTGCAACAACGGTTGAAGTGTTGCTGCTTCTTCATGCTGTTCATGTTCGATAAGTAAATCAATATATGTGCCAAGTAGTTCTTTGACGTCTGCTTTTCCTTTTTCGTTTAGTGGCTGAATCGAGACGTTTGCGCCTTTGGCGATTCGGCGTTCAAGGGCTGCTTTCGTTAAGCCCATTTCTGGTTGGTGACGTAAATAAACGACACCGCCTGTCATCCCTGCACAAATCCATGGACCTGGGTCGCCGAGAACGAGTCCGCGTCCGTTTGTCATATATTCAAAGGCAAATCCTTTAATGTTTGCGTGAACACCGATATTGCCGTGTTCAACTTCAGGGATTGGTTTTGTCACTTGACCACCGATAATCATATCCGCTCCTGATAAGCGAATGCCTGCGCGTGCGTCAGCGTTTCCTTGCACAATGAGCAATCCTTTTTGCGCTCCGTAGCCAAATCCTTTTCCGACTGAGCCGTTGTAAAACTTTCCGTCTTTTCCTTTCGCTTTAAAGACGAAAATGCCGCCGCCAAGCGATGTTTTTCCGGTTCCGTCTTGCGTTCCACCGTCAACGTGAATATGAATGCCAGTGACGTTATATGCACCGAGTCCATTGCCGGGTACAGATCCATCTTTATAACGAAGAGATATGTTTGGCAGCTTTTTATAAGATCCGTCTAATCGACCACGCACACGATGGCATGCGACGCGGCTGCCGAGCACGCGTTGTTCAGCTGTGACAGTTGAAAATTCGCGTGAACGATGTAAGTCTTCAACATGATAATCTAAATATTCAGCCCCAGCTGCAACGGCCAGTTTTCCTTCTTCTGATGTCGCCGCGACTTCTTTTTGATACCATTGACCGATTTCTAATGGTTTTAATAACGTCGCTAAATTCATCCGATCGCGTCCGCGCGTTTGTTCAAGCAAGTCAGAGCGACCGACAAGCTGTTGTAAGTTCGTATAGCCGAGCGAGGCGGTGAGCGCTTTTAGTTCTTCACCAAATGCTGTAAAGAAGCGAACTAAGTTTTGTACCGCTTGCTCGAATTGTCTCGGAACGAAACGGCGTAAACCATGTTCTTTCGCTTGTGCTTCCGATTCAATTTGCGTGGCGATTCCGACATGGCATGTATCTAAATGACAACCGCGACATGTTGTACATCCGATCGCAATCATCGCTAATGTACCGAAGCCAACGCGGTTGGCGCCGAGAAGCATCACTTTGATCACGTCCATCGCGCTTTTGATGCCGCCATCTGCCCAAATTTCAACTTGGTGGCGCAATCCGGCTTCTAAGAGCGCGTTGTGCGCTGCTTTGACGCCAATTTCTACAGGTAAGCCAACGTGTTGAATGGCATGAATGCGTGCTGCTCCCGTTCCACCGTCGAAGCCGCTTAGCGTAATAATGTCCGCACCAGCTTTTGCGATGCCGACAGCAATCGTTCCAATATTAGGGACGACTGGCACTTTGACAGCGACTTTCGCTTGGTCGTTTGCTGTTTTTAATTCAGCAATCATTTGTGCTAAGTCTTCAATGGAGTAAATGTCATGGTTGTTTGACGGTGAAATTAAATCAGAGCCGATCGTTGCGTTCCGAGCTTCAGCGATTTTAGCTGTCACTTTCGACCCTGGCAAATGACCACCTTCACCTGGTTTTGCTCCTTGCCCGATTTTAATTTCTAGTAAATTAGATGAGTTAAGCAGTTCAGCATTGACGCCAAATCGTCCAGAAGCGACTTGTTGTCCGCGCGTGCGCGGATATTTGCCGAGCATATCTTTAATTTCGCCACCCTCACCGTTTAAGCTAATCATGTTAAGACGGTTCGCTGCCTCTGCATAAGCGCGGAACGCAATTTCGTTTTGCGAACCAAATGACATCGAAGCGATAACAAAAGGCAAGCTATGTTCGCCGACAGAAATGTCCACGTGTTCTTTTTTAGCTGGCACGTCGGCCTGTTTTAAATCTGTTAAATGACGAATAGCTGTTGGCGTTTCTGTTTCGATTTCCGTCAATTTTTCGCGATATTGATCGTATGAGCCTGTTTGTGCCACCTCGCCAATCGCTTTCCAAATGCGTGGAAAGACGTGAAATGTTTTGCGCAACTTTGCTTGTTCTGTTTCAAAATCATTTGCGCGTGCGATAGCGTCTTGTTTTAATGCTTCAAAATTTTGGGCAAGCGAATCAGAACCAAAAAAGTTAACAATATTTAATACAGCTGCGACTTCTTCATGCAAGCCGATCGATGAAAAGAGACGGCTATATCCGCGTAATTCGTGAATACCGATTGTTGAAATGACTTTTTCAAGCCCCTTATTTAACGCTTGGAACAAATGGATCGCTGGTCGAGTGGACGAATCAGCAACTGTCGCAAACATTAAATATGGGCTAATGACGTTTGCGCCAAGTCCGTATGCAACGATGAAATCATGCAATGAACGAATCGCTCCAGAACGAAGAAGAAGCGAACAGTTTCTCCGCAATTGCGCTTTTGTTAACGCTTGATCGATCGCCGATATAACAAGAAGTGGATCGATCCATAAATGACCATTTTGATGCGCTTTTGCATCGTCAATGACAAGCAATGTTTTTCCGTTTGCCGCAGCTGCGCATGCTTCTTCGCTTAAACGGGCGAGTGCCGTTGGAATCGTTTCATGTTCAAAAAATGTGGCTGATATAAAGTATGTCAATTGTTTTTCTTCAAATGTATGAACGAGTTGATCGTACGATGGTTGCTGCAACATTTCTGCACATTCATTTCCGAGCTTTCCTTCGATTAAAATAGGTGAAAGAAGCTCGACTGTGTAAGGACGTTCCTCGTTTGAGACGATACTTGGTCGTTTTCCGACGACAACGCGTGTAGAAAAATGTTCTGTTTCACGGTCGCGGTCAATGGCAGGGTTTGTCACAACAGCTACACTTTCTTTTATAAAATCAGCAATATTTTTTCGTTCAGGATCGATTGCTGCAAGCGGAGCATCGTGACCGAGCGAGCGAATAGGCTCTGCGCCTTTTTCTGCCATTTGTTCGAGCAATTGAATATGTTCACGATCCCAACCGAATGCTGCATATTGTCCGTTATGCACTTTTGTTGGTTGGGCCATAAGCACATACGTTTTGAACGTTGGCGTTTGGAGACGTTGGCGCATATTTTCGATGTTTAAACGATTTCGAATGCGATTGTATACTTCTTGTTGATAATCTGCGTATTCATACATACGAATTGTTCCATCCGCTTGCCATTTTAAGCCGATTTTTTCTCCCGGCGCGAGTGGTTTTGGTTCTCCCGTATATTCGCATACAGGAATAATGCCTGGCTCAGATGCAAATACGTAACGGTGTTCTGTTTCAATTTTCCAAAGTGGTCGCAATCCGAGCGCATCGACGCTAAATACTGCTTCGTCTGCATGGCGAGAAATGATGCCTGCAGGGCCTTGGGCGAAATGTCCCCAAGCTTCGCGAATGTAAGTATATAAATCTTGTAAATGTGCTGGATAGTTTTTTATTTCATTTACAATTGGCGGAAATAAAAAGTCCATCGCTTCAAATAACGTATAGCCATCACGATAAATCAGTGTTTCCATCGTTCGGCTCAAGTCTTGCGAATCGCTTCCGCCGTTTGTCAATGGAACACCGATCATTGTTGCCTCTTCACGTAGTTTAGCAATCGTGTTAATTTCACCGTTATGACCTAAGACGCTAAACGGTTGTACACGGAAAAAGTTGGATAGTGTATTTGTTGAATAGCGATTATGGCCAAGCGTCATCGTAGATGCGACAAGTGGACTCGCTAAGTCGTGATAATATTTTGGTAAAATATCTCCAGCTCCCATCACTTTGTAAATGGCATGATGGTTACTAAGAGAGGCGACATGAATATGTTCATCTTTTTCTATTTCAATCGTTAATTCAAATAACATTTTAGATAACGTTTCATTTTTGTTTGGTAAAAGGGCTACTTGCCAAAATACAGGTTCTTCGCGTAAAGCGATTGGACCGAGCGCTGAAGAAGAGGTCACGCGATCAGATTCAAAAATAAGATTGAGATGAAATTGATCAAACAATTGACGCATACGTGCTTTTTTCTCTTCGACATTCGTTGTTCGCGTAATAAATATATGGCCAACAATAAAATCGTCGCGGTCGACGAATTGAGGATCAAGATGGGCAGCAGCAAATTTTTCTTTCCAAAGCGCTTTCGGAATGTCAATATGAATACCGACGCCATCTCCTTCACCATTGATGAATCCGGCGCGATGATTCATTGTGACGAGGGCGTTAATACATGTTGTAATGTTTTCCTTTGTCGGAATGCGTCGTTTTTCAACCGCAGCGACAATTCCACACGCATCGTGTTCGTGCTCATAAAAATGTTGAAATGAAGTTGGATTCCACCGTTGTTTCATAGCATGCGGCTTGTAAGCGGCTTGTTGCTCGCTTCTCGCCTTCGCCACCTCCCACACAAAACTTTTTTAAGAAATAAAATTTTCTGAATTTTATAGTCTATATTAGCATGTTTGCAGAAGAAAATCAATTATTTATTCATATTTTTGGATATAATATTCAGTTCATGTAACAAAACGTTCACGAAAAATGTAAGCGTTTACATTGTCTTTGAGCATAAAAAACGAGGGAGGAATGGATTTCCTACCTCGTTATAATTGTATATTTATTCGTTTTTTAAGGATTTAAATGCGCGTCCTACCGCTTCGATTGTGTATTCAATATCTTCTTCTGTATGAGCTAATGTAATAAACCATGCTTCATACTTCGAAGGGGCGAGATTAATGCCTTGATGAAGCATAAGTTTGAAAAACTTTGCGAACATCTGCCCATCTGTCCGTTCCGCTTGTTCATAGTTTTCTACTTTTTCTGTCGTGAAGTATACAGTGAGCGCTCCTTTTAGGCGGTTAATTGTAATAGGAATATCGTATGTTTTCGCATGTGTTAAAATGCCAGCCTCTAACATCGCACCGAGGTGGTCGAGATGTTCGTATACGCCTTCTTGTTGTAATACTTCTAAACAAGCAATACCTGCTAAAATGGATGCAGGATTTCCCGCCATCGTTCCTGCTTGGTAAGCAGGACCAAGTGGAGCCACTTGTTCCATAATGTCTTTTCTACCGCCGTATGCACCGATTGGTAAACCACCACCGATAATTTTTCCAAGTGCTGTTAAGTCTGGTTCGATTCCAAGCAAGTTTTGAGCACCGCCATACATAAAACGGAAAGCAGTGATGACTTCATCATAAATGACAAGGGCTCCAGCTGCGTGAGCGATGTCGTTGATCGCTTGCAAAAAGCCTGGTTTCGGTTCAACGATCCCGAAGTTACCGACAATTGGTTCAACGAGAACGGCAGCTACTTCGCTTCCCCAACGATCCATCGCTTGTTTAAAAGCCTCTACGTCATTAAAAGGAACAGTAATGACTTCTTGAGCGATGCTTTTTGGTACGCCTGCTGAGTCAGGTGTACCTAATGTAGATGGGCCAGAACCAGCCGCAACAAGAACGAGATCGGAATGCCCGTGATAGCAACCTGCAAATTTTACAATTTTATCACGACCGGTGTAAGCGCGTGCGACACGAATCGTCGTCATGACAGCTTCTGTTCCTGAATTGACGAAACGTACTTTTTCTAGGGAAGGGATCGCTTCTTTTAACATTTTCGCGAACGTAATTTCATACGGTGTTGGCGTCCCGTATAAAACACCATTTTCAGCCGCATGTTGAATGGCTTTTGTAATGTGTGGATGAGCATGTCCGGTAATAATAGGGCCGTACGCCGCTAAATAATCGATATATTTATTGCCGTCTACATCCCAAAAGTATGCCCCTTGCGCTCTTTCCATTACGACGGGTGCACCGCCTCCGACAGCTTTATATGAACGAGAAGGGCTGTTGACACCACCGACGATATGTTCAAGCGCTTCTTGATATAATTGTTCAGACTTCGTAAAATTCACGCGAAGCCTCCTCCTTTTATGTAAAATTTCTTTCATGGTGTTTATTTTATCACATTTATTTGAGCACACCATTTGTTGAGTTTAAACATTTTCGTTACACTATTAAATAGTGATTTCATGAGAGGTGAGAAACATGTATGCGATTGAAGTAGAAAAACTACGAAAAGAATTTAAGTCGTACTCTAGCCGTTCTGGGTTAGCTGGGGCGTTTCGTGATTTATTTACGAGAAACTATAAAATGATTCGGGCTGTCGACGATATTTCGTTTACTGTTAAACAAGGGGAAATGGTTGGCTACATCGGAGAAAATGGGGCAGGTAAATCAACGACAATAAAAATGTTAACAGGAATTTTAACGCCGACATCTGGACGAGTTGTTGTAAATGGGATGAATCCGCATAAAGAGCGGGAACGTTTCGTGCAGACGATCGGCGTTGTGTTTGGACAGCGATCACAATTATGGTGGGATATCGCCGTGCAAGAGTCATTTCGATTGTTAAAAAAAGTATATCGTGTCTCCGACCAAGATTATAACGAACATATGGATCACGTGATTGAAACGTTAGATATTGGTCCGTTGCTTGATAAGCCTGTGCGCAAGTTATCGCTCGGTCAGCGAATGCGCTGTGAATTAGCAGCTGCGCTCATTCATAATCCGCCACTTTTATTTTTAGATGAGCCGACGATCGGTTTAGATGTGCTTGTCAAGTTAAAAATTCGTCAATTTTTAAAAGAAATTAATGAAAAATACAATACGACGATTTTATTAACGACGCACGATATGACAGATATTGAAGCGCTTTGTGAACGCGTCATTATGCTTGACGAAGGAAAAATCATTTACGACGGATCATTGCAACATTTGAAGCAAAATTGGGGAGAAGGAAAGCAAATTCATTTTCAATTTCGCGATATCGTCTCAAAAGAAGAGCTTATGCTGCTCGTTGATACGGCATGGGAACAAGGAGAGGACCGATATAGTTGGGTGGCGCATGTTCGTGCCGCAGATATGGCGCATGTCATTGGAAAAGTCGTTTCCTCCTATGAATTAAAAGATATTCATATTCGCGAAGTATCGACGGAAGAAATTATTCGCAACATTTACGAAGAAGGGATTCACCATGGGTAAATACATTGAGATGATTCGTATGCGTTTTTTAATGATGTTAGCTTATCGCACGAATTATTATAGCGGCATTTTTATTTATAGCATTAATATTGGCGCGTATTATTTTTTATGGTCTGCCATTTATGGAGGGCAGTCATCTATTCAAGGAATGACAGTGGAACAAATGACGACGTATGTCGCGATTGCTTGGATGGCAAGAGCGTTTTATTTTAATAACATTGATCGTGAAATTGCGATGGAAATTCGTGAAGGAAAAGTGGCGATTGAACTTATTCGCCCGTACAACTATTTGATTATGAAAACGATGCAAGGGCTTGGAGAAGGGATTTTCCGACTCATTTTCTTTTCGCTTCCCGGCATGGTCATTGTCACATTTGTTTTTTCACTCCAATTTACAACGAATGTTCATACGTGGGGATATTTTGCTTTGTCGACAATGCTTAGTTTTATTATTAACTCTCAGCTCAATTTAATAGCTGGGATGGTCACGTTTTTTACGTTAAATGGAGAAGGGTTACTTCGCGCCAAACGATTTGTTATTGATTTATTTTCAGGGCTTATTTTACCCATTAGCTTTTATCCCGAATGGGCACAACATGTGATGCACTATTTGCCTTTTCAAGCGATCAGCTACATTCCGAGTATGATTTTTACGGAAAGCTTTACAGGAGATGCTGCGATGAAAGGGATGTTGTTTCAAGCGGTTTGGTGTGTCGTATTAATCATGCCAATTTATGTATTATGGAAAGCAGCCAAACGAAAACTCATCATTCAAGGGGGGTGAACATATGTTTTATGTATCGATTTTTTTTCAATATATGAGTCAATATGTAAAAACAAAGTTGCAATATCGTACCGATTTGTTTGTTGAGTTTTTGTCTGATTTAATGTTTCAAGGTGTGAATTTAATTTTTATCCTCGTTGTATTTGGACATACGCAATTATTAAATGGATGGACGCGCGATGAAATTATTTTTATTTATGGCTTCTTTTTAGTACCGTTTGCTTTGTTTGCTGCGTTTTTTAATATTTGGGATTTTAACGAAAGATATATTGTGCGCGGGGAAATGGACCGTGTATTAACCCGCCCTGTGCATAGTTTGTTCCAAATTGTGCTTGAACGAATGGAATTAGAGTCGCTTCTTGGAGGAATTACTGGTTTAGTTGTTATGGGTTATGCCGCATCAAGATTACATTTATCGTTTCATTGGTATGATGTCATTTTATTTGTGTTGTTCGTTTTAGGGGGAACGTTCGTTTATGCAGGTATTTTTATTTCGTTAGCAAGCATTAGTTTTTGGTCTGACGCACGCAGTTCGATTATGCCGATGATGTACAACATCGGGAATTACGGAAGATACCCTGTCGATATTTACAATCGTGTTATTCGCTACGTTTTAACATGGATTTTGCCGTTTGCGTTTGTTGGTGTATATCCGTCAGCGTATTTTTTACGTAAAACGGAATGGTATACGTACTCGTTTTTGACGCCGGTGATGGGGATTGTTTGTTTTACGTTGTCGGTGCTGTTATGGAATGCGGGCGTCAAACGTTATCGCGGTGCGGGGAATTAATTTAAACATCCTCTCGTATATATGAGGACAGGAGGGGATGTTGTGACGTATGTATGGATTGGGGTTATTGTTTTTATCATATGTATGAGCTTTTTCTCATTTTGGCAGACGAAGCGTTCTGTCATTTCGATAAAAAACTTTATTGCCATTTTATTTGTGTATTCAACGACGATGATTGGCTTTGCGCTTGTATATACGATTTTGCATATAAATGGACATGTTGTTATGATGGAAAATGGGAAGAATATAGAGACCTCTAACTTTTTGCAATATGTCGAAACAAGCCTATATTTTAGTGCAGTCACATTGCTTTCGGTCGGCTATGGGGATATTGTGCCGATTGGAATCGGCCGGTGGATTGCGATGGTCGAAGCGTTGCTCGGCTATGCGCTACCTGCCGCTTTTGTTGTTCGAACAGTAATGGATGTAGAAAGAAGGTAGGAGGGGAAATATGGAAGCGCCTGACTTTACATTGCCAGCAAGCAATGGGGAAAACGTGACATTGTCGCAATTTCGTGGGAAGTATGTCGTATTGTATTTTTATCCAAAAGATATGACGCCAGGATGTACGACAGAAGCTTGTGATTTTCGCGATCATCATGAAGTATTTGAGGAACTCGGGGCGGTTGTAATCGGTATTAGCCCTGATTCGATTGTTCGGCATAAAAAATTTATTGAAAAACATCGCTTGCCGTTTTTGCTGCTTGCTGATGAAAAACAAGACGCAGCGAAGGCGTATGACGTATGGAAGTTAAAGAAAAATTTTGGGAAAGAGTATATGGGGATTGAGCGTTCGACGTTTTTAATCGATCCAAACGGTCAAATCGTGAAAGAGTGGAGAAAAGTAAAAGTAAATGGGCATGTCGAAGAAGTGTTGAACGCTTTAAAAGAGGCGATTGGCTCAAACAAATAAAAGGATCGTTGCGTACGATATAGTAGAGCACACACCTCCTCAAATATGTATGCGGCGATTCTTCAAGAGTCGCCTTTTTTTCTTACCTAAAAATACAATTGACAAACGGTTTCATTTTTTTGTACACTATTTATAAAAATTATAAAGTAATAATTATAATTTTTATAAATGAAAGTGAGGTGCATGACGGTGACGCACGCACACCAATTAAAAGAAGCGCTTCACACGTTAAAAGAAACCGGCGTCCGTATTACACCGCAACGTCATGCGATACTCGAATATTTGATTCAGTCCATGTCCCATCCAACAGCGGATGAAATTTATAAAGCTTTGGAAGGAAAATTTCCAAATATGAGTGTCGCAACTGTGTATAACAATTTGCGTGTGTTTAAAGAAGTCGGTCTTGTCAAAGAACTAACGTACGGTGATGCGTCAAGTCGTTTTGATTTTGTTACGACACATCATTATCATGTGATTTGCGAAACGTGTGGAAAAATTGTTGATTTTCATTACCCAGGCTTAGATGAAGTCGAAGATTTAGCGGCGCATGTGACAGGATTTAAAGTTAGTCATCATCGGATGGAGATTTATGGAACGTGTCCGGACTGTCAAAAAGGGCATCATTAAAAAAGCTGGTAGCGACGTGGCTATCAGCTTTTTTTGTTTCTTGTTTTTCGATTATATTTTTCATCAAATTCTTTTCCTTCAAGGGTTGGATCGAGTGTAAGCGGTTCGTTGCAGTACATACATACATCGACTCGTCCTAGCATTTTTGTTACTTTATTGCATGAAGGACAGACGACTTGTACCGTTTTTGTTGACAACATTCCGATCCAAAAATAGACGACTGTACTTGCGATAATAAACAACAATCCTAAAATCATAAATAACGTCATAACAATAGGTGATGTGCGGAAAAATATACCTGCATACATCACGAAAAATCCGATAAAAATTAAACTTAACGCAAACGTACGAATTTTGTTGATCTTGCTTGAATATTTCACACCCACATTTATCTCCTCCTACGCATAACTATAACATAAGTTTTAAATGATAAGCAGGAGTTTTTTTGAAATTGTCGAATACGGTCAAACAATGTTGAAAAGTGGAGGAATCGGTTTATGGAAGATGTGTTGCGTCCGATTTACCAAGAGCGAGCTAGTCATCCGCAAACGCTTGGAATTTTAATGATTGAAAAAGGGTCGGATTACTCTCCGGAGACGGATTTGTTTGATGTCGTTTTATTTGTTATCGTTCGAGAAGGGGAAGAACCGATTTTTATCAAACATTATGCGTTCGAAGAAAAGAGTGCATCTTTGCACATTGTAGATGAACGTCAAGTGAAAGAATGGGTGCTGCTCGGTTCAAATCGAAAAGTGATGAATTGGTTGTTAAATGGGAAAGTGTTATTTGATCGGAATGAATATATCGAACAATGGCGGCAACGTTTATTGCAGTTTCCGATAGAAGAAAGAAAAGTAAAGATGGGAATAGAATTTGCTAAGTTAGTACGTCGATACATAGAAGGACGAAGTTTTTTTGAAAAAGATCAATGGCTTGATGCGTACAATCACGTATTACATGCACTTCATCATTTAGCTCGTCTATCTATTATCGAAAATGGTTTTTATCCTGAAGTAACTGTATGGAACCAAGTAAAACATATTGAGCCACAAGTTCATAAACTATATGCTGAGTTAGTTGGAAGTGAAGAACCGCTTGATAAACGATTGCAATTGTTATTTTTAGCAAGTGATTTTTTTATCCACTCGAAGTTGAAACAAGGAGCAAGTCATCTTATACACGTGCTTGAGAAAAAAGAAACGTCATGGTCTATGGCGGATTTGCTCAATGAACAAGAGTTGGCAGTATACGGCGTTGATTTAACTATTTTGCTTGAATTTCTAGTTGAAAAACATATACTTTCTGTTGAAAAAATTGTAACAAAAGGACAAGGTGTGTTTCATAGACATTACATGGTCGAAAAAAAATAAAGAAAAGGTGTTGACGTTTAAAAATGTTCGTGATATATTTTTAATCGTCGCTGCTGAGGTGTAGCGACGGTTAAAAATAAAAAATGTTGACATCGAAAAACATGATATGATAACATGAAAAAGTCGCTTCAAAAACGACAAGATGTTCCTTGAAAACTGAACGAAGCGAAAAGCGTACAGAAGCTAAGGATAACTTTTCTATGGAGAGTTTGATCCTGGCTCAGGACGAACGCTGGCGGCGTGCCTAATACATGCAAGTCGAGCGGACGATTCAAAAGCTTGCTTTTGGATCGTTAGCGGCGGACGG